>NZ_JAJB01000059.1:0-3256 GCF_000583215.1 Brevibacterium sp. VCM10 | reverse complement strand
AACATCTTTTCGCACACACCAACCCCACAAGGAATGGTTGATGAGTGATCGGTGTATTAGTACCAGTCAACTCCACACATTACTGTGCTTCCATACCCGGCCTATCAACCCCATCATCTATAGGACACCTCCCCTGACAAAAGTCAGTTGGAAATCTCATCTCGGAGCCGGCTTCCCGCTTAGATGCTTTCAGCGGTTATCCATCCCGAACGTAGCCAACCAGCCATGCTCCTGGCGGAACAACTGGCACACCAGAGGTTCGTCCGTCCCGGTCCTCTCGTACTAAGGACAGACCTCCACAAATTTCCTACGCACGCAGCGGATAGGGACCGAACTGTCTCACGACGTTCTAAACCCAGCTCGCGTACCGCTTTAATGGGCGAACAGCCCAACCCTTGGGACCGACTCCAGCCCCAGGATGCGACGAGCCGACATCGAGGTGCCAAACCATGCCGTCGATATGGACTCTTGGGCAAGATCAGCCTGTTATCCCCGAGGTACCTTTTATCCGTTGAGCGACCACGCTTCCACAAGCCATGGCCGGGTCACTAGTCCCAGCTTTCGCTCCTGCTCGACACGTCCGTCTCACAGTCAAGCTCCCTTGTGCACTTACACTCGACACCTGATTGCCAACCAGGCTGAGGGAACCTTTGGGCGCCTCCGTTACTCTTTAGGAGGCAACCGCCCCAGTTAAACTACCCATCAGGCACTGTCCCTGAACCCGATCAGGGTCCGAAGTTAAGGAATCCACTATGGTCAGAGTGGTATTTCACCGATCGACTCCACCCCAACTAGCGTCGAGGCTTCCCAGTCTTCCACCTATCCTACACAAACCACACCGAATCCCAATACCAAACTATAGTGAAGGTCTCGGGGTCTTTCCGTCCTGCTGCGCGTAACGAGCATCTTTACTCGTAATGCAATTTCGCCGAGTTCGTGGTTGAGACAGCAGAGAAGTCGTTACGCCATTCGTGCAGGTCGGAACTTACCCGACAAGGAATTTCGCTACCTTAGGATGGTTATAGTTACCACCGCCGTTTACTGGGGCTTAAATTCTCCGCTTCACCCACAAAATGGGTTAACAGGTCCTCTTAACCTTCCAGCACCGGGCAGGCGTCAGTCCGTATACATCGACTTACATCTTCGCACGGACCTGTGTTTTTAATAAACAGTCGCTTCTCTCTGGCCTCTGCGACCACCACCAGCACATCCCACCGCAAAGGGTGGTTCACCGGGATGGTCCCCCTTCTCCCGAAGTTACGGGGGCATTTTGCCGAGTTCCTTAACCACGATTCTCTCGATCACCTTAGTATTCTCTACTCGACCACCTGTGTCGGTTATAGGGTACGGGCAACACACACCCTCACGTCGATGCTTTTCTCGGCAGCAGAGGATCACCAGATCACCCCACCAATTGTGGGGCGCCCATCAGCTCTCACACACATGCGGGGACGGATTTACCTACCCCCACGTGCTACAACCTTAGACCGTGACTACCATCGCACGGCCTGGCTACCTTTCTGCGTCACACCTCACGCTTACCGACTCCACACTCAGGTCCCCCACTCAAACCCAACCACAGGCCCGAAGGCCTGACGGGGTCATCACAGGGTTAGTATCGTGTGTTTTGGTACTGTCGGTTGTGTGTCGGTACCAGAATATCAACTGGTTGTCCATCGACTACGCCTGTCGGCCTCGCCTTAGGTCCCGACTTACCCAGGGCGGATTAGCCTAGCCCTGGAACCCTTGGTCATCCGGTGGACGGGTTTCTCACCCGTCTTTCGCTACTCATGCCTGCATTCTCACTCGAATCGCTTCCACCACTCGTTCACACGGCGACTTCACCAGCAACTCGACGCTCCCCTACCCAACACCACACCATTACGGCTATACGTGGTGCTGCCACAACTTCGGCGGTGTACTTAGCCCCGCTACATTATCGGCGCTCAATCACTTGACCAGTGAGCTATTACGCACTCTTTCAAGGATGGCTGCTTCTAAGCCAACCTCCTGGTTGTCTTCGCAACTGAACATCCTTTCCCACTGAGCACACGCTTAGGGGCCTTAGTTGATGGTCTGGGCTGTTTCCCTCTCGACAATGAAGCTTATCCCCCACTGTCTCACTGCCACGCTGAACCTTGACTGGCATTCGGAGTTTAGTTGACGTCAGTAACCCGGTAGGGCCCATCAGCCATCCAGTAGCTCTACCTCCAGCAAGAACCACGCAACGCTGCACCTAAATGCATTTCGGGGAGAACCAGCTATCACAGAGTTTGATTGGCCTTTCACCCCTAACCACAGGTCATCCCCTCCATTTTCAACTGAAGTGGGTGCGGGCCTCCACGCGCTCTTACACACGCTTCACCCTGCCCATGGCTAGATCACTCCGCTTCGGGTCTAGGACACGCGACTCAATACGCCCTGTTCGGACTCGCTTTCGCTACGGCTACCCCACACGGGTTAACCTCGCCACGCACCGCTAACTCGCAGGCTCATTCTTCAAAAGGCACGCCATCACAGTCATCAAGATACTGCTCTGACGGATTGTAAGCACATGGTTTCAGGTACTCTTTCACTCCCCTCCCGGGGTACTTTTCACCATTCCCTCACGGTACTCATTCCGCTATCGGTCATCAGGAAGTATTTAGCCTTACCAGGTGGTCCTGGCAGATTCACACGAAATTCCACGAGTTCCGTGCTACTCGGGCAACGCACACACCACGACGGGCTGATGTTTCGTCTACGGGACTCTCACCCACTCCGGTCCTGTTTCCCACCAGGTTCGACTACACCAACCACGCTCGCAGACCAGTCATGCTGAACCGGACCATGCACACCCCACAACACCCTGACAGCAACACCAGCACGCTTGACACTGACAAGGTTTAGGCTCATCCAGTTTCGCTCGCCACTACTCCCGGAATCATTGTTATTTTCTCTTCCTGCGGGTACTGAGATGTTTCACTTCCCCGCGTTCCCTCCACATGCCCTATATATTCAGACACGGGTCACCACCCTCACGAGTGGCGGGGTTTCCCCATTCGGAGACCCTCGGATCAACGCCTGTTTATCGGCTCCCCGAGGCTTATCGCAGATTTCCACGTCCTTCATCGGCTCCTGATGCCAAGGCATCCACCATGCGCTCTTACACACTCACCCAACCCCCAAACAGGGATCGGCAAATGTGCGCGAAAAATTGTTTCATTCACCTCAACTAGATGATGACAAGAAAAATCACATTACATAAACAACACAA
>NZ_JAJB01000058.1:0-18567 GCF_000583215.1 Brevibacterium sp. VCM10 | reverse complement strand
GAGAAGGTTGACCCATAAAATACTGACCAAACACACCATCCACCCCACTTAACAGCAGGAGGTTCGGCGAAGAACCACCCACACGAGGGTGAACCACTGTTTGGCCAGGTGATTGTCTTACCAGAAAATAAAATGTTCTGGCATCACAACTTGTTCAAACAAACACGCTATTGGATTCTCAAACCACAAACACACACCCATCACCACACCACAAAGACAGTGTGTTCACTGGGGGTATCAGTTTCATTTTTTGGTTACCCACCCGATCGCCTGAACCCTTGGATCAAACTGTGTTTGTCCTGGTCAGACCCGGTCGAAACGGTGTTCCGTGAACCTCGTTTCCGGCGGGGCAACGAGATATAACTCTAGACCACCCCAGAGGCGACGTGCAACTCGAGAACGGAAATCTTGCTGTGACACCCATCACCAGGGGTATACACCCGGTTTCACACCTACTGCCACAGGCACGGCAGCACGACTCCCGAGCCCCGCCAGGTTCTCGCCGACGGCAGTCCCTGGCCCTCGCCGTGCAGGTGATTCCCAGCGTTTCGGGTCGTCCCAGCCCCTACACTGACGGGATGACTCAGAAAGAGCAACGAGTACGACTTGGCCGAAACGACCTCGATCTTGAAGACGCCCTCATCGACGAGGCGGCAAATACAGTCACGGAGGGTGCCAAGCGGCTCAACCGGAAGTGGCCGGAACTCATCGTCACCGGGCTCTTCGGCGGCATCGATGTCGGTCTCGGCATTTTGGCCATGGTGCTCGTCAAGCAAGCAACCGGGTCGGAGATTCTGGCAGGGATGGCGTTCGGCATCGGACTGCTGGCGTTGAGGCTGGCGCATTCTGAGCTCTTCACCGAAGAGTTCCTCCTTCCGATCAACGCCGTCATCGCCGGGCAAGCGAATTGGGTACAGGTATTCCGCCTCTGGTTGACCACCCTCGTGACAAACATGGTTGGCGGCGCGGTCTTCGCCTGGCTGATCGTCATCGCCCTCCCGGACTATCACAAGACGATCGCGGATATGGCGCTCGGCTATATCAACCAGTCTTCGCTCATCGTCATGCTCGCTCTCTCACTTCTCGCCGGCGCGACGATCACATTGGCGACACGCATGCAGCAGGGAACATCGAACGACACGGTCAAGGCGATCGTCTGCATGATCACCGGCCTATTGGTGATCGGAGCCAGCATGTTGCACGGAGCCATCAATGCGATTCTCATCCTTGCCGCCATGATGACGGGCGCAGACATTTCGATCCTCGATTTCCTGCAGTGGTTCGCTATCGTGATCCCGTTCAACATGCTCGGTGGGCTGCTGATCATCACCCTGCCCCGAATCATTCGCACACGCCGCGTGCTCTGGGCAGTGCGCAATGGCCGCATCTCTCTCGAGGAACTCGAAGAGCAGAGCGCTTGAACCGGTTGAGTCAGGCTCCGCGGTAACCGGGCATCAGCCGGTCGCTGTCGACGATCTGTTTGCCCAGCGGCATGAGAGAGACGGGGATGAGCTTGATGTTCGCCCAGCCGAGCGGGATGCCGATGATCGAGATGAACAGCGGGATCGAGGTGACGACGTGTCCGATGGCGAGCCAGACGCCGGCGACGATGAGCCAGATGATGTTGCCCAGGGTCGTCGCCACTCCCGCCGGGCGGGTCTCGATGACTTCGCGGCCGAAGGGCCATAGTGCATAGTTGCCGATGCGGAAGGACGCGATGCCCCAGGGGATGGTGACGATGAAGATGCAGGCGATGATGCCGGCGGCCCAGTACCCGAGTGCCAGCCAGAGGCCGGAGAAGATGAACCAGATGATGTTGAGCAGGGTGCGCATGATCTCCTCGTGCGTTCGTCAGTCGGTATTCGTGCGGTTGTCCGTCATCTGCCAGTCTGCTCGATGACCGCATGCTTTTCCATGGTGATGGCCCCACATCGCCAGTCCGGTTGACCGCAGGCTGCCAGAGCGCACGCTGATTGACCGCGTTCCGTTGGCCGCAAGGCTGCCGCTGAAGCAGCCTCTACAATGCGGCTTCTTGTATTCGTCGATGACAAGGTTTTCCGTTGTCGAACGGTCCCAACTGTCGTGAATACGACAATGCCGCGCCCTCCGGGTGCGGAGGACACGGCATTATCAATGACGGAGGTTGCTCAGCCGACGATGTCGACAGCACCGAGGGTCTTCTTGCCTCGGCGCAGGAGGACGACTCCTCCAGCTTCTGTCGAGAGCACATCATCGGAAGACAGGGTCTGCTCCTGGTCGGCGACCTTGACGTTGTTGACGTACGCTCCCCCGTCCTTGATGGCACGGCGAGCCTCACCCTTGGACTTGACGATGCCGGCAGCGACGAACGCATCAGCAACCGGCAGGCCTTCGGCCAGCTGGGTCGTCGACACCTCACCCCGCGGCAGCTCGGAAGTTGCCGCACCCAGCGTCGACGAATCAAGGCCGGTGAGCTCTCCCCCGCCGAAGAGGGCGGAGGCGGCAGCGATGGCCTGCTCGTAGGCTTGGCGTCCGTGGACCAAGGTGGTGACATCCTCGGCGAGGGCCTTCTGCGCTACACGGGTATGCGGGGCAGCAGTGAACTCGGCTTCGATAGCTTCGATCTCGTCGAGCGGACGCAGCGAGAACACCTTGAGGTACTTCACCACGTCGCGGTCGTCGGCGTTGAGCCAAAACTGGCTGAACGCATACGGGCTGGTCAGCGACGAATCCAGCCATACGGTGCCGGATTCGGTCTTACCGAACTTCGTGCCGTCGGCCTTCGTGATCAGCGGGGTGGCCAGGGCGTGGACGGACTTCTGCTCGACGCGGCGGATGAGGTCGACGCCCGAGGTGAGGTTGCCCCACTGGTCGGAGCCGCCGGTCTGCAGTGAGCAGCCGTAGCGGCGGTTGAGCTCAAGGTAGTCGTTGCCCTGGAGGATCTGGTAGGAGAACTCAGTGAAGGAGATTCCGGCTTCGCTGTTGAGGCGCGCGGAGACGGATTCCTTCGCGAGCATCCGGTTGACCGGGAAGTGCTTGCCGATGTCGCGGAGGAAGTCGATGGCCGACAGCTGCGAGGTCCAGTCGAGGTTGTTGACGATCTGGGCGGCGTTGGGGCCGTCGAAGTCGAGGAACTTCTCGACCTGGGTGCGAATCTTCGCCACCCATTCCTCGACGACCTCACGTGGGTTGAGCGTCCGCTCGCCCGACATGCGCGGGTCGCCGATGAGGCCGGTGGCGCCGCCGACGAGGGCGAGCGGATTGTGGCCGGCCTGCTGGAGGCGGGCGGCGGTGAGCAGCTGGACAAGGTTGCCCATGTGCAGGCTCGGGGCCGTCGGATCGAAACCGACATAATAGGTCAGCGACTCCTCGGCCAGGGCTTTCTGCAGGGCGGTCTCGTCCGTGGAAACTGCGACGAGCCCGCGGGCCTTGAGTTCGCTGAAGATGTCGGTCACTTCGGTCCTTTCGAATCTGTGGTCTGTGTCGGCGCGGAGACGACGGGGTCAATTCTACGTGGTCGCCGAGGAGGCTGTGGCCTTGGTTGCTCAGACACGTCCGCCGCAAGCACGCTTGGCGGTGCAATTCCCGTAGTCGGTATGCCGCTCGCCAGGCGTTCGCCCGGGCCCGATAAATGATGTAACACTAGATTGTGGCATGTTGCAGGTGTTAGAAGCAGAGCAGTCGAGGAGGCACCAATGACGGCTCAGGCACGCGGCTCAGCACAATCCGACGGTTTTGAACTCCACGGACTCACACAAGCAGAGGCACAGGACGCGATCAACCGCTATGCCAAACATGTCCAGCTTCGTGTTCAAGCGCGAAACGAACTTCGCACCACAGTCTGCCATGCGTATGTCGACGACCTTCCGCTAATCTCAGAAGCCACTCAGAAGCAGGCTCTGCGTACGGTGCATGCACGCATCAGACTGATCGACTACACGCAGGTGCGGCGACCTATAAGAGCCCTGCAGAACTGCGGGGCACTAAAGAGAGCGGTGCACGCTCGTGGGTGAATCGGCACCGCAAGGACAGGCGGCTGTTCACCGCCGAAGTCAAAGGCAAAACGCTGATACCCACCGTCGAGCTCACAGCAGACGGGCAGATCAATGATCTCGTCAGCGAACACCTCGTCAAACCACTCCTGACTGCAGGGATGGAGCCCTGGCCCCTGTGGTCGTGGGTCACCAGCCCCACAAGTCTGCTAAGTGGAACTACCCCCGCCGAGGCTGTCGCCTCCGACCTGAAACGTGTTAATCGCGCTGTCGACCGCCGAATCGCCGACCTCGCCTTTCCCGCAGGTGCATGAACTTGAGGTTTGCTCCTGAAGACCTCGAGTGCCCGGAACCCGATCAATGTCCTGTCGCCACAGAGGCTTTGACGAGCCTGGCCCGAGGTAGGAGCCTGCCGACTTACACTATTTCTGTCGGCATCACATGGCACCGGCTCTACAGCTCGCAGTTCGGCCAAACCGAAGCCAACCCTGGATTAGGAGATGCTCGATTCTCACCGTTTAACGAGGAGGGAACGAACAGGCGGGTTCCGACGCTTTATCTGGCAGAGACCCCACACGCGGCTCTGCTGGAGACGGTGCTCAGGGACGTCGGCGAATGGGAAATTCGTGAGGTCTCCGAGACGCAGTTCTATGGGCAGCAGCTCCACGTCGGACTTGAGACGGTCGAAGCTCTGCATGTCGCCGACCTGCGCAATCCCGAGATGGCAGCACTTGGCATCGGTCGCTCCGCGATCGCATCATCGTCCCAAGAGCACTATCCGTGCACCCGTACAGTAGCGAGAGCCATTCACGCCTCCCAACAGAACCTCGCTGGCATCGTCTGGCATTCTCGTCAGACTGAGATCAGCGGACGTCCGGACGCAGAAGCGCTTGTCCTCTTTGCCGACCGTTTGGCCAACGGTCGTGATGCTCTTGCACTCACACTGTCGTTGACATCAGTCGGAGCAACCGGCGAAGGGGCCGGGCGCATCAAGTTGGATGAACTACTCGAAGACGTCGCTGTCACGGTGGTCTCGCCGCTCGAGTGAGTCACGCTGCGAGCAGACCCCGCAAACTCACGCAAGCGCGAGACAGGCTTATGTCCCAGCAACGGAGCTAATGCGGCCGAACTGACCGGAGTGCTCGAACTGCCGAGTTCGCCAAACACGATGCGGCTCGGTCTATGCCTTGGACGCTTTAACCCGAGTGCCCAGAAAGACAGATTGATGTCGTTCAGTTCCAGAACTGATCAGCTATTATCAGGCTTCTGGGACAGGGCGGGCCATCTAACCGAGCGAAACGTCAATAAGAACTGAAGACGCAGCGTGCACTCATGGAGCAGATCTCGGCCCTGACCCCGACGACAGCATTGCGAGCCGCATTAAGCTTCGGGGGCCACCACAACCTGGGACGGCATAAGCGCCGCTGGCTTAGACCCCTCTGGAAACCACCGACGCCATCCTCAATTCAGGGATTCTACTGACCGTGGTGGTTCGGACTAAGGAAAACTCGACCGAGGTCTCCTGTAGCATCTCAACGACACTCGTTGGTCATGTCACACTAGACATAGCAAAATTAAAATCCGGTTTGCGCTCGAGATCGGGATTCACAGCTGATACCGACCCTTACCATCGTAGACTTACAACATTTTCGTTGCATCAATAAGACATTCCTACTGGTGAAAGCAAGTCAATTGAAGGTCTTTCAAACTTCCAAAAGTACCCTAAAAATATTATATTGTTTAATCGCAGGACTGATTATTTTAGCTCTACTCCTAGTAGCCTACTTGCTAGGAGCATGGTCTTCATGTGGAAGTGATTGCGCCTTTGACGTAAATCTCTTCAGTGCGCTTGGAACATGGGTTGGCGGGCTAGCGACAGCAATCTCAATCGGCTTACTAGCTCTTCCAATCTGGAATCAATGGAAAACGGAGATTACCGTGTGCACCGCTATGGCACGGCAGTGCGTCCTACGTTCTTCCCCTGGTTCATTCGAGAACCGCCAATCTAAGCAGGCTGGAGGTAAAAGCTGGAGAGCCCTGACAACTGTGTATTACAGTTTTGAAAACCGTCTTGACGAGCCTGTTACTGAAGTTGAGGCGTATCTATATAACGCAGACGGCGGACGAACTCTACTCGCATCAACTCACCAAGTCTATCTAAACGCAAAGCCATGGGGTTTCAAGATCGTCCTCAAGGACGCGGTGAAGGGTTACAAGCCCGTGGCCGCTGATCAAGCGATACGCTACATTAACCAGGATCTACATCCTCAAATCGCGTTCGAGTTCACGGTTCGAAAACACCGATTCCAGCGCCGAGGAGACATTTTGACGCGGGTGAGATAACGACGTGCCGCGAACGTCCAATATGGACAAAGAACTCTCAAGCGCAGACCTGATATATCAAAGTTCAAGAGCAGAATAGATTGCCGGTACAAGCCTGCGGGTAAGTCCATGCGGGTAAGTCAGAGCCAATGCAACAGTTATTAACCATTTGGTTTCTCTGGTTTAGTAGAAGTAACCTAATCAAAATTTCGGCTACTGCCCAAGCGAACCGCTCAATCGAAAGGGAGTGAAGCTACCCCACTATGATTAAATCTACATCTGCCGCCGGAAGCACAATTCTACACAAGGTACTCAGATTCCCCAGCACCCTTGCGCCAGAACTTTGACTATCAAACCATTGCTTCCAGTCCACCCGCCTCTATCTACATAAGAGAATATTCTTTACAAAGCAGGTTTCTTATTACACATTTTTCACCTAGTTTTAAAGCGAAGGCTCCACGAAACTGGAAATGTCATCATGGACTTTTAGTCAAATAACTGGAAATAGTAACCGTCGGGCAGTTCCTCGCTTCATTCCGGTCACCAATGGACGAGAAATTCGGTCCCTCCACTACCCTGCCCATCAAGGAATCGGTTCACACGTTGCGAGCCGACTCCGCAAACTCACGGAGGCGGGTGACCTCAGCCTTCGCATTCGCAATCTGCTGATCGACGGCCGAGCGAGCCGTGCCACCCTTGGCATTGCGCGAATCGATCGAACCAAGTGTCGTGAGCACTTCGCGAACAGCCGGAGTGAGGTGCTCGGAGATTCCCGCGAAGTCCTCATCGGACAGATCCCACAGCTCCACGTCCCGCGACTCTGCAAGCTGCACGCACGCCCCCGAGAGCTCGTGCGCGACACGGAACGGCACACCTTCACGCACAAGCCACTCGGCAATGTCGGTAGCCAGGGCGAAGCCGCGCGGAGCCAGGTAGGCCATCCGCTCGGTATCGAACTTCAGCGTCGCGATCATCCCGGTGAACGCTGGCAGCAGCAGCTCGAGGGTGTCCGTGGCGTCGAAGACCGGTTCCTTGTCCTCCTGCAGATCCCGGTTGTACGCCAACGGCAGCGCCTTGAGCGTCGACAGCAGACCGGTGAGGTCACCGATGAGGCGACCGGACTTGCCGCGGGTGAGCTCGGCGACGTCGGGGTTCTTCTTCTGCGGCATGATCGACGACCCCGTCGAGTACGCATCGTGGAGGGTGACGAACGAGAACTCCTTCGTCGCCCACGCGATGACCTCCTCGGACAGGCGGGAGAGGTCGATGCCGATCATCGTCGTGATGAACAGGTACTCGGCGAAGGCATCGCGCGAGGCGGTGCCGTCGATGGAGTTCTCCACCGAATCGTTGAATCCGAGGTCCGCGGCCACGGCCTGCGGGTCGAGGGCCAACGACGATCCAGCCAGAGCACCCGAACCATAAGCCGAGACACCGGCGCGGGCATCGAAGTCGACGAAGCGGGCGACGTCGCGTAGCAGCGGCCACGCGTGGGCAAGCAGATGGTGGGCCAACAGAACCGGCTGAGCGTGTTGGAGGTGGGTGCGTCCGGGCATCGGCGCCTCGGGGTGCTCTTCGGCCTGAGCGATGAGCACCTCGACGGTGTCGAGCACGAGACCGGCGACCTCACGGGCATGGTCACGCAGGTACATCCGCCCCATCGTCGCGATCTGGTCATTCCGGGACCGTCCGGCGCGCAGCTTCCCTCCGAGCTCGGGTCCGGCGATCTCGATGAGCCCGCGCTCGAGCGACGAGTGCACGTCCTCATCGGACTCGGCCGCGACGTATTCGCCCGCTTCCACCCGACGCTGCAGCTCGTCGAGTGCCGAATGCATTCCCGACAGCTCGTCATCGGTGAGCAGTCCCGCATGGTGGAGGACCTTCGCGTGGGCCTTGGAACCGGCGATGTCGTACTTCGCCAGGCGCCAGTCGAAGTCCGTGGACTTGCTCAGCGCGGCCAGCGCATCGGCCGGACCGTCGGAGAATCGTCCGCCCCACAGGCTCAGTCGTTCGCTCACAGATCGTCCTTTCCCACCAGCACGGATGCGCCGGCCCGTTCATTGAAATGATGAAACTCAGTTGTCATTGTTCCATTTTTCCCTCGCCGAGACGGCCGTCCGTCCCGTGGATTCCTGCCGAGGCGACCCGCCCGGTTCCAAGGCCCACCGACAGAGGCTCACCCCTCGGCCAGCCCACCGGCCGCGTATTCGAGGAAGGTCTCGGCCAGGGCCGCTCCCCCGACCGCGGCATCGGCGATGACGAGCACGGTGTCGTCGCCGGCCAACGTGCCGAAGATGCCGACCATCGACGACCGGTCGATCGCCGAGGCCAGATACTGTGCCGCACCCGGCGGGGTGCGCAGCACGACCGTGTTGTCCTGAGACACCGCGGAGACGAGCAGCTCCTCGAGGATCCGCGGCAGCTTCGCGTCGAGGCTCTCCCCCGTCGACTGCTGCAGGGACCGGTCCCCACCTTCACCGGGAACGGCGTAGACGGATCCCGCGGTGGATCGGATCTTCACGGCTCCCACCTCGGCGAGGTCGCGCGACAGGGTCGCCTGGGTGACGGTGATGCCCTGCGTCGCGAGCGCCTCGGCGAGTTCGATCTGGGACCGCACGGACTGGCGGGTGATGAGATCGATGATCTTCTGCTGGCGGGCGGTCTTCGTCAGCGGGGCGCTGTTATTCGTGTCGGCCATCATCGCTCCAGGAGGAAGGTCATGAGTGCCTTCTGCGCGTGGAGGCGGTTCTCGGCCTCGTCGAAGACTACCGAGGCGGGGCCGTCGATGACCTCGGCCGTGACCTCTTTGCCGCGGTAGGCGGGCAGGCAGTGGAGGAAGATCGCGTCGTTTCCGAGGTTCATGAGTTCCTGGTTGACCTGGAACTTCGTGAACGGTGAGGCCTCGTCGTCGCGTCCGGCAGAGTCCTGACCCATGGATACCCAGGTGTCGGTGACGAGGACGTCGGCGCCGGTCGCGGCGGCCACCGGGTCGTCGGTGACGGTGAGCGATCCCCCGGTCTGGGCGGCGAGTGCCTCGGCCTCGGCAACGATCTCCGCGGCCGGCTGATAATCGGCCGGTGCTGCGATGCGCACGTGCATTCCGGCGTTGACTCCGCCGAGGGCGTAGGAGTTGGCCATATTGTTCGCCCCATCGCCGTAGTACGTCATGGTCTGGCCCTTCACGTTGCCGCGGTGTTCGCGGATGGTGAGCAGGTCGGCAAGGATCTGGCAGGGGTGGAAGTCATCGGACAGGGAGTTGATGACGGGCACGGAGGAGTGCTCGGCCATCTCTTCGAGGCCGGCCTGGGCGTAGGTGCGCCAGATGATCGCCGAGACCATCCGTGACATCACCTGCGCGGTGTCGGCGATGGATTCCTTGTGTCCGAGCTGCGCCTCACCGGGGTTGATGATGAGCGGCTGCCCGCCGAGCGCGGCGATGCCGGCGGCGAAGGACACCCGGGTCCTAGTCGAGGTCTTGTCGAAGATGACCGCGGCGGTCTGCGGGCCGGCAAGCGGGGTCCGCGAGTAGGGGGCGGCCTTGAGTTCGACGGCGAGGTCGAGGACTTCGGCCTGCTCGGCCGGACTGAGGTCCGTGTCCTTGAGGAAGTGGCGTGTCATAACGTGTCCTTCGAAAGTCTGGGTTGGTGATGCCGGCGCCGAGGTGGTCCGCCGTTCCGTGCGAACCCTGGCTTGTCGTCAGCGCTGAGTTTGCGGCTCAGCCGGTGATAAGACCGGGCAGGGCGTCGATGAACGGGGTGAGTTCGTCGGTGGTGATGGTCAGCGGCGGGGCGAGGCGCAGACGTCCCGGGGCGACCGGATTGATGATGAACCCGGCCTCGAGCGCGCGAGCGGCCACGGCCTTCGAGTCCGGAACCTGAGCGTCGGCCGCTCCTGTTGCGCTGTCACCTGACGCACCGGCTGTCAGTTCGAGCCCGAGCAGCAGTCCCTTGCCGGTGATCTCGCCGATGCCGTCGATCTTTGCCAGCTGCCCCTTCAGCCAGTCGCTGACCTCGGAGACATGGTCGAGCAGCCCCTCCTCCTCGATGGTCTCGAGCACCGCGAGCCCGGCAGCACACGACAGAGGGTTGCCGCCGAAGGTCGTGCCGTGCTGACCGGCTTCGAGCAGCTTCGTGTTCGCATCGCCGACGGTGATGGTCGCGCCGATCGGCATGCCGCCGCCGAGCCCCTTCGCCGAGGTGATGATGTCAGGAGTGACACCCTCGCCGATCTCGGGATCCTGATGGGCGAACCAGGACCCGGTGCGGCCGATGCCCGACTGCACCTCGTCGAGGATCATGAGCGCCCCGACCTTCTGCGTCAGTTCCCGCACCGCGGTGAGATAGCCGGCCGGATGCGTCCGCACGCCGACCTCACCCTGGACGGGTTCGATGAACACAGCTGCAGTGTTCTCGTTGATCGCAGCTTCGAGAGCCTCGACATCCCCGTAGGGCACGTGGACGACTCCGGGGACTCCGGGTGCGAAGGGGGCGCGGTACGCTTCCTTCGCGGTCAGTGCGAGGGCGCCCATGGTGCGGCCGTGGAAGGCGCCCTCGACGGCGATGATGAAGGGGCGTCCTCCGCCGGCGGCGCGGCGGGCCATCTTGAAGGCCGCCTCGTTGGCTTCTGTTCCCGAGTTCGAGAAGAACACGGCTGAACCGGCAGGCAGGTCGAGGACCTCGTGGAGTTTCTCGGCCAGTCCGATCTGGGCCGGGGAGGTGAAGAAGTTCGAGATGTGCCCGAGCGTCGAGGCCTGCTCGGTGATGGCGTTGACCCAGGCGGGGTGACAGTGGCCGAGGGCGTTGACGGCGATGCCGGCGAGCAGGTCGAGGTACTGCTTGCCCGCCGCATCCCACACGTAGGAGCCTTCACCGCGGACGATGTCGAGCTGCGGGGACCCGAACACCGGGGACAGGACACGGGAGAAATCGTCGCGCCACGTCTGGGCCTGATCGGAAGCCTGCGCAGCCGAAGCCTGCGTACCCGTCTGATCACTCATGAACGTCCTCCGTTGCTGTCGTTGCTAGCGTTCAAACCGTCCGTCGGGGCCGCCTCGGCGGGGTTGGGCTGGTGCCCGTCGCCCAGCGGGGCGGGTTCGACGATGGTGTCTTCGACCATGGTGCCGATGCCTTCCGAGGTGAAGACCTCGAGGAGGAGGGAATGCGCCATCCGGCCGTCGATGATGTGGGCCTGCTTGACCCCGTGCTCGATCGCCTCGAGTGCGGCGGTCATCTTCGGGATCATCCCCGAATCGAGCGAGGGCAGGAGTTCGCGCAGCTTGTCCGGGTCGATGCGGGAGATGAGCGAGGACGTGTCCGGCCAGTTCGCGTAGAGGCCGGGCACATCGGTGAGCATGATGAGTTTGTGTGCCTTCAGCGCCTTCGCCACCGCCGAGGCGGCCAGGTCCGCATTGATGTTGAGCGGCTTCCCCGCCTCTCCCCCGATCTCGGAGGCGATGGAACAGATGACGGGAACCCGGCCGGCGTCGAGGAGTTCGGTGAGCACGGTGGTGTTGACCTGGGCGATCTCGCCCACTCGGCCGAGGTCGATGACTTCGCCGTCCACCTCGGCGGTGGCCTTGTTCGCCAGCAGGAGGTCGGCGTCCTCACCGGACAGGCCGATCGCGGCGTCACCGTTCTGGTTGATCCGGGACACGATGTCGCGGTTGACCTGGCCGGACAGGACCATGCGGATGACCTCGGCGGCTTCCTCGGTGGTCACGCGCTGCCCGGCCTTGAACTCGGACTCGATGCCCAAGCGTTTCAGCATGGCCGAGATCTGGGGGCCGCCGCCGTGGACGACGACGGGGCGGATCCCGGCGAAGCGGAGGAACGCGATGTCATCGGCGAAGGACTGCTGCAGCTCCGGGGAGACCATGGCGTTGCCGCCGTATTTGATGACGATCGTGGCGCCGGCGAAGGTCTTGATCCAGGGCAGCGCCTCGGTGAGCGCTTCGGCTTTGACCTGGGCGGCGGCGAGCCGGGCGGCCGTGGATTTCGTGGACATGTCGACGGGGGTGTTCATGAGGAGTAGGCGCTGTTCTCTTCGACGTAGTCGTGGGTGAGGTCCGAGGTCCACACGGTGGCGGTGTCGTCTCCAGCGTGGAGGTCGATTGACACATCAACTGTGCGGTCGAATGTCACGTTCGCAGGGTCTTCGTCGGGGCCGGAGGCCGTGCACACTTGGACGCCGTTGATGATCACGTCGATCTGGGTGGGATCGAAATCCGCCGAGGTAGTTCCCACCTGAGCGACGACGCGACCCCAGTTCGGGTCCTCCCCGAAGATCGCGGCCTTGAACAGGGCCGATCTGGCCACGGAGCGCGAGACTTCGACGGCGTCTTGTTCGCTGGCGGCGCCGCGGGTGGTGATGGAGATGTCGTGGTGGGCGCCTTCGGCGTCGACGTGGAGTTGGTGCATGAGGTCGAGGCAGAGTTCGCGCAGCAGGGTGGTGAACTCGTCGGCGTCGACGGCGGCGTCGTGGGCGCCGGAAGACATGAGGATGACGGTGTCGTTCGTCGACATGCAGCCGTCGGTGTCGAGGCGGTCGAAGGACTGGCTCGTCGAGGCCCGCAGTGCTTGGTCGAGTGTGGTCTGGTCGAGTTTCGCGTCGGTCGTGATGACGACGAGCATCGTGGCCAAACCGGGGGCGAGCATGCCGGCACCCTTGCCCATGCCGCCGATCGTAAACCCGCTGGAACCGGTGCGGCTGGCGGTCTTCGCGACGGTGTCGGTGGTCATGATCGCTTCGGCAGCGGACTGTCCGGCTTCGACGCTCGTGTCGGCCGCGGCGACGAGAGGGGCGAGGTTATTCACGATGGAGTCGCGGAAGCCCTGGCCCCCGACGCCGATAAGTCCGGTCGAGCAGACGAGCACGTCCTCAGCTTGCGTTTCGGTGCCGGCGTTGGTGAGGAGTTCGGCGGTGGTCTGCGCGGTGAGTGTCGTGGTCTCGTATCCGAAGTCGCCGGTGTAGCAGTTCGCTCCCCCGGAGTTGAGGACGACGGCGCGGGCTTGCCCGTTGGCCGAGGCCTTTTGGGACCACAGGACGGGGTTGGCCTTGCAACGGTTGGACGTGTAGACGGCGGCGACGGCGGTGTCGGGACCGTTGTTGACGACGAGGGAGAGGTCTTTGGTGCCGGAGGGTTTAAGCCCGGCGGTGAGTCCGGCGGCGGTGAAGCCAAGTGGGGCGGTGACGCTCATGGGGCGACTCCTTCGAGAGGAAGGGCGGTGGTCTCGTCGAGACCGAGGGCCAGGTGGATGGATTGGATGGCTTGTCCGGCCGTGCCGCGAACGAGGTTGTCCAGGGCCACGACGACGAGGATCTTCCCGGCGCGTTCGTCGACAGTGAACTGGATCTGAGCGACGTTCGACCCGGTGGTGGCAGCGGTCTGCGGCCACTGGCCGTCGGGCAGGACGCGGACGAAGGGTTCGCCTGAGTAGGCCTGGTCGAAGGCGGTGGTGAGCTGCTCCTTGAGCACTGCGGCGTCGAGGAGACCTTCTGCGGTGCGCGGTGCGGCTTCGCCGGCGTCGGCGGTGATGGTCGCGAGAATTCCGCGGGCCATCGGCACAAGCGTCGGGGTGAAGGAGATCCGTGTGGGGCCGTCAGCAGCGTCGGCGCCGAGGACACCGTTGAGGTTCTGTTCGATCTCGGGCACATGCCGGTGGGTGCCGCCGGTGCCATACGGCGAGGCATTGCCGAGGACTTCGGCGGCGGTGAGGTGCGGCTTCAGCGCCTTCCCTGCACCGGAGACACCATTGGCGAGGACAGCATTGAGTCCGGCGGGCGCGGCGAGTCCAGCCTGGATGAGAGGTGCGAGCCCGAGGCTCACGGCGGTGACATTGCAGCCGGGCACGGCGATGCGCGTCGCGGATTTCAGCGACTCGCGCTGTTTGGTGCCGTCGGCGGTGAGCAGTTCGGGCAGACCGTAGGTCCAGGTGCCCTGGTGTTCGGAGCCGTAGAACTTCTCCCAGGCGGCGGCGCTGATGAGCCGGTGGTCGGCGGCGAGGTCGACGATGAGGGTGTCGGGGCTCGTCTGTTCGAGTTCGGCGGCGACCTGTCCGGACTGTCCGTGCGGGAGCGCGAGGATGACGACATCGTGGCCGGCGAGCACCTCAGCGGTGGACTCCTGGACCACGAGGTCAGAGAATCGGGGAAGATGGGGTTGATGTCGGCCGAGCTTCTCACCCGCGGTGGAATGTCCGCACACCGTGGTGACGTTCAAGTGGGGGTGAGTGCTCAGCAGCCGGAGGACCTCTCCCCCGGCATATCCGGTGGCACCGGAGACGGCAACCGTAAGATCGTTCATATGTATAACCATACCAGGCAATTAATTTATATGCAGGAGGCGTCATGACCCAGGCAGTTCGTGCGATGCAGGCCGGTGGACCGGAGGTCCTGGAGTTCGGTGAGGTGCCGACCCCGAAGCCGGGTGCCGGTGAGGTGCTCGTCGATGTCGCGGCGGCGGGTGTGAACTTCATCGATACGTATCGTCGTTCGGGCGTGTATCCGATGGAGTACCCGCACATCGTCGGATCCGAGGGCACGGGTCGCATCGCCGAGGTGGGCGAGGGCGTCGAGTCCTGGCAGGTCGGCGACCGTGTCGCCTGGCATGAGGCACCGGGGTCGTATGCGACGCAGGTCGTCGTAAATACGGACAACTTGCTGCGCGTGCCGGAGGGTGTGAGCGCCGAGGTGGCCGCGGCGATGCCGCTGCAGGGGCTGACCGCGCAGTACCTGGCAACCAGCTCACACGAGATCAAGCCGGGACAGACGGCGCTCGTCCATGCCGGCGCCGGTGGTGTCGGGCTGTTGCTCACACAGATCATCAAGCACTTGGGCGGCAAGGTCATCTCGACGGTGAGCACCGAGGAGAAGGCAGAACTGTCGCGCAAGGCCGGTGCCGATGAGGTGTTCCTCTACGGTGAGGGCGTCGACATCACGGCGAAGGTCAAGGAGCTCACCGATGGCGAGGGTGTCGATGTCGCTTATGACGGAGTCGGTAAGGACACGTTCGATGCCTCGTTGGCCTCGATCAAGCCGTTGGGATCAATGGTACTCTTCGGCGGCGCGTCGGGTCAGGTGCCGCCGTTCGACGTTCAGCGCCTGAACTCTTCGGGAGGAATCTTCCTGTCCCGCCCGTCGCTGGCGTGGTTCGTCCGCAGCTCGGAGGAGCTGGCGAAGCGTTCGGCAATGCTCTTCAACGGCATCGAGCACGGCTGGCTGAACTTCCGCGTCGGCGCCACGTTCGCCCTGGCCGATGCCGCAGATGCGCATCGTGCGCTTGAAGGGCGCAAGACCACGGGCAAGGTTGTGCTGACGGCCTGATCTTCACGTTCAGGCCGAAAGGGGTCGGGTTCTCCACTTCCGGAGGACCCGACCTTGTTCACTTTCGTCAGTTCAGTTCCCCAAGCTGTTTGCGTATTTCGGCCCTGCGTTCAGCTCGAACGAGTCGCTTCTGCTTCCAGTCTTCGACCGCGTTGAGCACTGTCGATTCAAATTCGTCGATGGCTTGTTCAACGCCGCTGAATCAGATTTCTTGATCGTTGACGCTCGCTCCGCGGTGTCGAGGACCATCCCCGTCTCGCAGAATCTTTACATCAGGACTGCTTGATTTGGCATTTCGGACGCTTCCCTGGTCGCCAGGATCTAGATGCGCGGAGAACTGCACCAAGAGGTGCGCCACGTTGTTGTTCTTGCTGAGGAGCGATCCAGAATCCTGAACGTATCGCGCAACCACCGCTTGCACCGCTGCTGAACAAACCGCACCGAGGTCGACCCCGGGAATTGCTTTTGACTGCGCGTTCAGATTTATGAGTTCGGACTTCGCAAATTCAGCGAACACGGATTCCAACTCGACTGCGGTCTCCCAAATCTCAGCCCGTAACTCGTTCAGTCGCACAAATTCGTCGACAGATTGTTGACATTCAGACACGGTCGAAGAGTCGTTGTCCAAACTGCCATCGGCCGTTGTTTCGCATCCCTCACGGGAACGCAATATGGCTGAAAGCATCCGTTCTTCGGCCTTGAGCTGTTTGAGGTTGCTGCTCAACTCCGCAGTTCGGGTGAATAGGGAATCGTCACTCATTTCTGAGTGTCACCAGCTCTGCTCGGAAAAACTGCCTCTCCAAACGCGTACTCGCGCTCTTCTGAAACTGAGAAGATTTCGTGCTCTACGACGCTAGAGCGTTCGGACGACGATGATTTACGAACGATGTCATCCGCGACTACCGTTATTTGACTGATGAACTTAGTGACGGCTTGTGCCTCGTCGACGGTTCTGAGCTCATCGTTGCCAACCCTCACGCCGTTGCATGGTTCACCGTTCTGACCAGACAGTCTGACCACACCCGAGCCCGAGAACGGCTCTGGGCCGCTCTTAGCCTGAACCGGCAAGCCGAGCTCCTCGGAGAACTCTAAGAAATAATCCACGGTCGAGTTCATTCGTTCGACATTTTCCTCGAACTGGTTGACGACCGAATCGAGGACTACAGATATCGCGAATGCGCACTGTTCAGCCAGCCCGCCAAGCGCCGATTCCTCACGAAGATTGGAGAGACTCTCTGACTCTTGTTCCGCGAAGTTCTGATACGCCTGATGCATCTTCGCGACGAGCGAGTCGCGGAATGACCTCATTGAAGCGAGAGGAACTTGGCCCTCCGAAAGTATCCGAGTCAGTTGCATCAAGCTCAGTGGGCCAGAGGCTGTGTCTAGCTCACCAAGTTTGTCGTCATTCTCAACATACAACGGTTCCCAGCACGGCGCCGCAGCGATCCGCTCATCAAGCATGGTGATAGCGCGGTGCAACCGCGAAACCTCGAAGAAATACTCGTTCACTTCCATCCCCACAGCGCTTCCTCTTTTTCCAGCAACTACGTCACCAGGTCGCCATCAAGAGCGAGGCTAACGTCCGGCACTGACGTAGAAGATGTAGTTATCTAGTTCCCACTGCAGCTTGGACAGTGGTTCACCAGTTCCAATAATCCACGACTTCGCAAAAAACCGTCGAAGGATGCGGTCGTTTTCCAACAATCGTGCTTAGGCTGGGGCCATGACTACTCCAGATGCACTGATCACCACATATGAACGCTGGCGACAGGCTGGTCGGCCGACACAAGTCCCGTCGAAGTGGAACCAAAAATCCTGGACGAACCAGCTTGGGCAATACGAGGATTTTTTCAAAGAGCTAAAGGGCGATCCCATCGATCGCAAACAGGCCGTCCAGCTCGCCCCCGTAGTCACGAATGAAGAAGAAGCTGTGCAAGTGTTTTTGCTTGCAATGCTGTGGGGCTATGGACTCGTCGGTTACGGCCCGTTCAGAACACGGCGAATCTTGGACCGGCCAGAGGCCGCAGCCGAACTGTTTGAAGTCGCGCACGTTGCGCAAAGTGATGGCGGACTCGCAGCGTTTAAACTGATTGCCGATCGCCGCAACGGAGGTGAGCGGTCTTTTCTCAAATGGCTCGGACCCGCATTCGGAACAAAGTACATCTACTTCCTCACCGCAAAGAACAATCCACAAGAACCTGCACCAGTCATGGACGCTGTGGTCTACCGATGGTTCCGAAAGCATGCTCCAGACCGCAAACTCAGAGTCGGCTTCTGGCACACCCCTAGCTATAAGCAGTTCCTCAACAGTCTCGAGGAATGGGCTGCGGATATCTCCCAGCAATTCGACCAGGAGATTCAGATCGATGACGTGGAGTACCTCATCTTTGCCGAGGGGAGTAGGTTCGAAGGCAACGATTGGTCCGAGTCGTGGGAAGCCGAGCAACGAGTAGCATCTCCATCATTACTTTTCGACCAGCTGAGAGCACTGGCCAATTCAAGCCACAACGAGCTCCAATCTCTGGCCCTTATCACCGAACTTGAAGGGCTACTCCTCCCAGTTGACGAACAGGGTGAACTCGCTTAGCGCCAATTAGACACGAGCCGCATCTTCCTCCGGGCAGTTCGTGCCATGCAGGCTAGTGGACCCGAAGTCCTTGAGTTCGGTGAGATCGAGACTCCGAAGCCGGGCCCCGGTGAGGTGCTCGTCGACGTCGAGGCGGCGGGCGTGAATTTCATCGATACGTACCGTCGTTCGGGTGTGTATCGGATGGAGTATCCGCATGTCGTCGAAGTTGAGGGCACGGGGTACATCGCCGAGGTGGGCGAGGGCATTGAGAGCTGGCAGATCGGTGACCGTGTCGCTTGGCACGAGGGCCCGGGTTCGTATGCGACGCAGGTTGTCGCGAACACGGATAACCTCCTTCGCGTGCTGTTCGGAAGCGGCATTCGG
>NZ_JAJB01000057.1:0-8705 GCF_000583215.1 Brevibacterium sp. VCM10 | reverse complement strand
GGACATCGGCACCCGTGGTGTTTCGTCTCCCCTCGCCGAGGCGGGCAGACAAAATACAGCGAAGACGTGCCTGTCGGTGGATGCTGAGTCAAACCCCAGACGGGACACCGTCGGCTCACTTCACGAACGCGAAGGGCGGGTGCAGCCCAGCGAGACAAGCCTCCTCAGGACGGAGCCCGGTCGCCGAGGACTTTCCCCGGGTTGAGGTTCTGTCCGGGGTCGGTGGCGCGAAATACGGCATCGACCATGAATGCGCCCGGCTCGCTGATGTCGTCGACGAGCCACGGCTGGTGTTCGGTGCCGACTCCGTGGTGGTGCGACAGGCCTCCGCCGGAGTCGATGAACTCCTGCTGGATGCTGTCCTTGACGTCCTGATACTCCGCCAGCGCCGTGTCCTCATTCGTGTAGGGAATCGCAAAGGTGAAGTACAGGCAGGCGCCGCCGTGATAGCTGTGGGACAGATGGCAGAACATGAATCCCGGTCCGCCCTGCTCACTGCGGGTCTGGCGGAATCGCTCGTGCACCCGAGCATGGACGTTCTTGAGATCTCCCCACGTCACTCCCGTTTCGCAGACATCGCCGAAGACCTTGTAGTTGAGCAGGAAGTCGCGCAGATACGGGGTGTCGAACTTCTTCTGATCGTAGACGTCGCCGGGCCCGGAGCCGAGGCTGATTCCGCCTCGGCGACCGATGAGTTCCTTCACCTCGGCCTTCTCACGTGCCACGCGCTCCTTCGACCCTTCGAAGCAGACGTATGACAGGCACATGCCTTCTGTCGTGTCCCACCCTTTGGACCGCAGGTAGGCGAACAGGGCGTCCTGACCCCGAGCCGCGATCGTTGCCTTCACACCCTTCGGCTCAGAGACCATCGCGAGACTGAACCGAGTCTCGGGCCCGTCTGAGAGACGGGTGAACGCGGGCGTGACCTCGGAACGGGCGATGTCGTGCATGGCCTCGACGCCACTCGCCCAATCGGGGAAGAGGTAGGCAATGACCTGCCGCACCTTCGGCAGCCGATGCACCTGCACCGTGCATTCCGAGATCACACCGAGACGGCCTTCGCTGCCGAGGACCATCTCATGCACCGAGGGACCCGAATCGCGGCCCGGAATGGGCTTGCTCACCATGACGCCACGAGGGTGGACGACACGAAGACCACGCACGATATCTTCGATGTCACCGTACTTGTCCGACTGCATTCCCGATGACCGGGTCGCGGCCCATCCGCCGAGGGTCGAATAGCTGAACGAGTCGGGGAAATGACCCATCGTCCATCCGCGAAGATTGAGCTGCTCCTCGAGGTCGGGTCCATATACTCCGGCTTCGACTCGGGCGAGGCCCGAATACTCGTCGATGTCGATGACTCGACGCATCCTCCCGAGATTCAGCGAGACGATGGGACGCTCCTCATCCGGACTCGGGGTCACTGAGCCGGAGATGCATGAGCCGCCGCCGTAGGGAATGAGCACGAGATCGCGCTCGAGGACGAGAGCGAGGACAGCGGCGATCTCATCCTCGCTGCCGGGGTAGACGACGGCGTCGACGAGGCGGGTGATCGGCTCGTGGCGCACCCGGTAGAGGTCCGGCAGGGAGCGGCCGAACGAATGGATCACGCGCAGTTCGTCGTCGACGCTGACATTGTCCGACTCGACCACGGCGCCGAGCTCGTCGAGAAGCGTCGATGACAGTCGAGACTCAGGTATGGTCAGATCGCTGAGCACCGGGGTGGTCGGCCGCGGAGCATTCCAGAGGTCGAGGCCGACTTTGTCCTTGGCGATGGCAGCGAAGTCGGGTTTGGTCTCCCACCGGAAGTCGACTCCTTCGGCTCCCCAGCCCCACCAACGGTGCCGCTTGACGTCCTGCATTCTCATGGGTTCGCTCATTTCTTCGTCCTTTCCGGCGATTCGACGTGTTCACTGCCGACACCGATGTCATCGGCTCCCGCGGCGAAGAGCTCCGCCACGAGTTGCCGCACCCGCGCGGTGAGTTCAGAAAGCGATTCCTCGTCTCGGGCGGTGACCGGTTCACCGAAAGCCACATGCACAGGTGGCCTGCCCGCCGCCGGCCAGGCAGCGCCTTTGGGCATCGCTTCGAAACCGCCGACGACCGCTGCCGGCACGATGGGAACCGAGGCATCGACTGCCAGCTTGATCGATCCGGCCTTGAAATCAGCGATCGTGCCTGACTTCTGCCGACTTCCCTCGGGGAACAGCAGAACCGGCACACCCGAGCGCAGCAGTGCGCGGGGCAGATTCGCGCTGCCGCGTGATCCTTCGCGATAGATCGGAAACGCGTTGAAGAGCCAGCGGACGAAGAGCCGCTTGTGCCACACGGTGAAGAAGTAGTCGTAGGCGACTCCGGTCGCAAGGAACCGCGACTGCCTGCGCGGCAGGCTCTGCGCGATCATCGGCGCATCGAGGTGTGAGGTGTGATTGGCAATCACTAGGAAGCCTCGGTCGAGCTCGCGCACTCCTGGGGCAATACTCACCGTCGGAGTGATCGCCGAACGGACGAGGCCGCGGAAGAGGACACGTTGGAGGAGGAATCGCAGCGCGGAGCGCGTGCGCGACCGGTACTTCGGCGGCGCCGGCGGGGAGAGAGTGTGATCAGTCATCTCCACTGGTTCGGAGCCGCTGGTGCTTTCGGATGGGCATTCCTCCGAATTTCTTCGACCGGTCGGGCGTTGCCGCCCTACCCCTCCTGCTGCCGTCGAGACGTCAGCACCGCGGACAGACGGTGGATTGCCGGGCGCGGCAGCAGTCGCAGCGTCGACGAGATCACCTTCCACCGCAGCTGCGGCACCGAGATCTTCTTCCCCCGTACGACGTCTCGAAGACATCCCTCCACCAGCTTGTCCGCATCCATCCACAGCAGGTCGGGAATCGATGTTCCGGCGATGCCGGCTCGGGAATGGAACTCGGTGCGCACCCACCCGGGCACCAGGGCGGTCACACTCACCCCGGTACCTGCGGTCTGCACCGACAGCGCCTCGGAGTAGTTCTGCGTCCACGCTTTGATGGCGGTGTAGTTGTTCTGCGTCAGTCCCGCGCTGACAGAGCAGACATTGATGATCCACCCCCGCCCTCGATGCTTCATCGCTCTGGCGGCGGCACCGCCGATGATCAGCACGGCGCGCTGCATCACTTCGAAGCCGCGATCATGTTCGGTGACATCCGTGCTGAGCAGGCTCGAGCGGACCGAGAATCCCGCATTGTTGACCACGATGTCGATCTCGGGGTCCGCACCGGGCTCTTCGATCCGGGCCGCCACGCGGGCCTGGGCATCCCGGCCGGCGAGGTCGGCGACGATCGTCGCGACGTCCACACCGAAATCGCCGCGAAGCTGCTCGGCAAACGACTCCAGGGTGCCGGGGTCCCGGGCGACGAGGACAAGACTGACACCACGTCTGGCGAAAGCGCGGGCGAAAGCCGCACCGATACCCGCAGTGCCTCCGGTGATGAGGGCCACATTCATATTGCTACGATACAGGCATCCAAACACCGGTCCGCACCGAATCAATCGTGTAAACCACGTCCGCGCTTCCACCGAATCGCATTCTCTACCCGATAGGTTTCCGCATGCACGCCAGCCGATACCTCTTGACCGGTGCCACAGGGTTCCTTGGTCAGGCGCTGCTCCAAGCGCTGCTCGAAAGCGACCCGCACGTCGCCGTCACCGCTCTCGTTCGTCCCCGCGGAACCCAGTCGGGACATGATCGTCTGCAGCGGCTGCTCGGCAAGCCGGTCTTCGCGTCCTGGATCGATCGGGTCGGCGAAGAGACCGTGCGTGAGGCCTTCGATTCACGGGTCACGGCCCTCGAGGGAGATCTCGCTGATCTGCCGCCCTTGACCGATCGCTTCGACGTCGTCATCCACTCCGCATCGAGCGTGTCCTTCGACGCTGCTATCGATGAGGCGTTCGACACCAATGTCGGGGGCGTCGAACGACTCTATGCCGCTCTGCGGGAATCGGATCAGAGCCCCCACGTCATCCATGTCTCGACAGCCTATGTCGGAGGCATCGCGAAGGGCCTCGTGCAGGAGTCCCGGCTGCCCCACACCGTCGATCATGGCGATGAGTTCCGGGCGGCCCGGCAGGCCCGGACCAGCGTCGAGTCCGAATCCAGACAGCCCGAGAATCTGAGTCGATTCATCCGCGCAGCCCGCGCTCGAAGCTCTCGGATGGGCCCGAAATCGGTGGCCGCCGGGGCGGAAGCCGCCAGGGAGAGCTATGTGCGGGATCGACTCGTCGAGTTCGGACGCACCCGTGCCCAGTCCCTCGGGTGGACAGACATCTACACCTTCACCAAGGCGCTTGCCGAGCGGATCGGCGAAGAGTGGGCCGCCGAGGGGCATCAGGTCTCGTTCGTTCGCCCGTCCATCATCGAATCCGCGTTCCGTCGACCGAGCCCCGGGTGGATCGACGGCTTCAAGGTCGCTGACCCCCTCATCATGGCCTACGCCAAAGGAAGCCTCTCGGAGTTCCCCGGGCACGCCGATTCGGTGCTCGACATCATTCCCGTCGACTATGTCGTCAATGTCATCCTCGCCCTTGCCGAACAGGGTCCTCTCGAGCGGCAGCCGGCAGAGCACGACAGCAGCTCCGGACAGCCGGATCGAGGTCATTCGGACTACTACCAGGTCGTCTCGGGCACGAGCAATCCCCTGCCGTTCCACCAGTTGGTCGGAACCGTCCGCGAGTACTTCCTCGCCCATCCCCTGCCTGACACAGAGGGGGTTCCCACGGTGGTGCCCGAATGGAGCTTCCCCAGCTCCGAACTCATCGAACAGCGCATCCGGCTGAAGGAACTGGTCACGGGCGTCGGCCGCGAAGTCGTCGAGCGGCTGCCCGCCTCGGCGCGCACACGCGCTCTGACTTCACGGCTGCACAGAACCGACGCCAAACTGAAGTCGCTGCGTCAGTTCGCCGACCTGTACCAGCAGTACACGAAGACAGAGATGATCTTCGATGATGCGAACACGAGACGGCTGCTTGAGCGGCTGCCGGAGGACTGCCCGACCAACCGCAGGTTCGACGTGACCGAGATCGACTGGACGGAATACTTCCAGGACGTCCACATCCCGGCGATCACAGAACTCACCCGCAGCTATTCGCGCAGACGCCGCCAGAGCGAGGCCCCGCCCACTCCGCGTCCCCTGCCGCCGACTTCCGAGGCTCTGGCCGTCTTCGACCTCGACGGGACGGTGATCTCGGCGAACATCGTGCAGCAGTTCGCGGCGGTCGTGCGCGCCACGCAGCCGATCTACAAGTGGCCGGCGATGATGGGAACGATGGCCGGAGTCGTCCCCGGGCTGCTGCGCGCCGAGTACCGCGACCGTTCGGACCTTATCCGCATGGTCAACCGTCGGTATCAGGGCTTCGAACTCGATGAGCTCCGATCGGCCGTCACCGGCCGCCTCGGGCAGACGATCCGCGACTCCATCCGCCCCCAGGCCCGGCAGCTCATCGACGAGCACCGCGCGGCCGGTCACCGAACGGTCCTGCTCACGGGCGCTCTCGACGTCCTCGTCGAACCTCTGGCCGATCTCTTCGACGAGGTGGTCGCAACCCGGATGGACGTCACCGATGACGGTGTTCTCTCGGGGTTCCTCGCGAGCCCTCCGCTGGTCGATGAGGCTCGGGCGAACTGGCTGCGCAAATATGCCGACACCGTGGGTGCCGATCTGGGACGTTCGACCGGCTACGGCGACTCTCTGGGCGACGCCGCATGGCTCGAACTCGTCGGCAGCCCCGTTGCCGTCACTCCGGATCTCGGTCTCTACGGCCTGGCACTGAAGAAGCGATGGAAAGTGATGGAATGGTGACAAGCGACAGAACACTCCACGACCGCCGCGTCGAACATCCGCCCGGGCATGTCAGAGGACGACTGTTCTCCGATGCAGACCATCCCATCGTGCTGCGCACAGCATTCGATGTCGACGACTATCTTGCTCACGCTCGAGGGCGCATCGAATTCGACTCAGAGCGCATCGAGGTGACCGGGGACGTGGCACGCGATCTCGGCTTCCTATGGCGACTGGAGAACTCGGCGCTGGCCGAGACCCGAGCGATGTTCGCCTCCTGGACGTCCAACGAAGCGCGAATCACAGCCTTCGTGACGGGATGGGGCTACGAGCGGTACTGGTTGGCGCGGGCACTGCGCGACATACTCGAAACCACCCTCAGCCCCGAGGACCTTCGCGGGGGCAGGACACGGAGACTGCGCGGAATGTGGGTCGAACGGGGCCTGCCGATCCTCGCACCTGTCGTCGGCGGACTGGTCAAGGAACCTCTCACCGCCGGACACATGGCCAGGCTCGCGATTCAGGAGGCGGGCCTCCAGGCAGCTGAACGAGCAGTGCGGACACGACTCAGCGGTGAAGCCGCTCGCGTCCTGACCGAGATCATCGACCGGCGCGAGGCGATCGTCCGCTTCTTCCGTTCGGAGGCGGTGGCTCGGATCCGACGATCACGGATCGAAGCCCTCACCGCTCGAGCTCACCTCATGCGGCCGTG
Source organism: Brevibacterium sp. VCM10 (assembly GCF_000583215.1). Taxonomy (NCBI): domain Bacteria; kingdom Bacillati; phylum Actinomycetota; class Actinomycetes; order Micrococcales; family Brevibacteriaceae; genus Brevibacterium; species Brevibacterium sp. VCM10. Next base: position 2,189 of record NZ_JAJB01000057.1, on the reverse strand, counting down.
GGCTCCCCTGCGGATCGTCGGAGTGCCCGAACCGGATGAGGCCAGCGCACTGACAAGCATCTTCGCCTCTGCCTCCGACAGACGACGTCTGATCGACTCGGATGCCGAGATCGGACGGTTCCTGCCGGGGAACCCGCAGCCTTCGATGAACCAAGTGACGGCGGCGCTGCGCTCGACACGCAGAGCCCATGCTCAAGCAGGGAGAAACCATGGCATTTGACTTCGACAAGTACGCCGAGACGTCCGAGGCGGTGAACTGGACCGATCTGGATCTCGATGTGTTCGACGACATGCCCCTGGACAGAGACACTCTCCGGTCAGTGCGATACATGTGCGACGTCGAGTATCACACCACATGTTTCGTCAGGGAGCTGCTCGTCACTCCTTCACACAGCGAGGACGCCACGGCAGCATTCATGACGATGTGGAACCGTGAGGAATTCTGGCACGGAGAGGCATTGGCCGCCGTGCTCGAGAAACACGGGATCCACGTCGATTACGACGAGGTCAAAGCCAAGCGGATGAGCTTGGGGTGGAAACTCGCTCTCGGGCCGGCGAAGCAGTCGGTGCTGTCGAACATGGTCGGCACGGACTTCATCGCCGTGCATATGGCCTGGGGTGCGGCCAACGAACTCTCCGCCACAGCCGGATATCGCAGGATGGCGGCGATGCAGGACCACCCGGTGCTCTCTCCGCTGCTTGAGCGCATCGCCAAACAGGAGACCCGACACGTGGCCTTCTACACGACTCAGGCACGACAGAGGCTCGAGGACAACCCCCGAGCTCAGAAGATCGTGCGCCTGGCCCTGGGAAAGCTGTGGAAGCCCGTGGGCTCAGGGATGATGGACGATGCCGAAGTCAAGCACGTGATGAGTCATCTCTTCCAGGATCACACAGAGGAACTGGACAAGCTCGACAAGAGCGTCCAGAAGCTGCCGGGTCTGGACTCGCTGACCATCTTCCGCGATGCCTTCGCCCGTTTGGGAGTCGGCTGACTGCGGCCCGCTCTGCGAAGGATTTCTCACGTTTCTTCTCCATCCGCCCATCCGAACCGGGCACCGCACCGAATACTCAGTACACAGCGAGCAATGGGGACCACTTCACTGCTGTGGGATCATCCGCATCACTGTTTCTAAGGAGAAGAACAATGAAGACTCTGCTTCGCACACGCACCGCCACCATCCTCTCGGCCGGCGCCATCGGCCTGTTGGCCCTCAGCGGCTGCGGAATGGATTCCGGATCCGGCAGCGAGGACTCCGGCTCGGAGTCGGGCAGTTCCGAATCCCAACCGGCTGACTCGAGCGAGTCCGAGATGCCCGACGAGTCCGGCGACTCCTCCATGGCTGATGCCGACCTCGTCGGCAAGGGCTGCTCGGCCTACGCCGAGGCGAACCCGGACGGGGCCGGATCCGTCGAGGGCATGGGCCAGGACCCGGTGGCCACTGCCGCGTCGAACAATCCGATGCTGACGACCCTGACCAAGGCGGTCTCGGGCGAGCTCAATCCCGATGTCGACCTCGTCGACACCCTCAACGGTGACGAGTTCACGGTCATCGCCCCGGTCGACGACGCCTTCGCCGATGTGCCCAAGGACGACCTCGACGCCCTGGCCAAGGACTCCGACCAGCTGACGAAGGTCCTGACCTACCACGTCATCCCCGGTCAGCTCTCCCCCGATGAGATCGCCGGTGAGCACGAGACCGTCGAGGGTTCGAAGGTGTCCGTGACCGGCGAGGGCGAGGACATGAAGTTCGACGATGCCGGACTGGTCTGCGGCGGAGTCAAGACCGCCAACGCCACGGTCTACATGGTCGACGCCGTGATGATGCCGGAGAAGTGACCGGAACCTCCACAGTGAGAGGGCATCACGATGCAGCGGCCGGGGTCGCCCCTCAGCCGCCCGCAGATCTCTCGTCCGATCGATACTCTGTGAAACGAAGCCCGAGGAGATGAGAACATTGGTGGATGAGCTCAGACGATCCGACGGCGTTTCGACATGGTCCTCCGGGGTCCCCGACCCTCTCCAGACAACAGGCCGCCGGCTCGCCCGACGACAGTTCGGGCGATGCCAGCGGGCGGTTGCTGGTGAGGATCGCCGGGGGTGATGCGGTCGCCTTCGAGCAGCTCTTCACGAACCAGTCGAGCATCCTCATGGCCGTGATCGTCCGGATCGTCAAGAGCCGAACACT
>NZ_JAJB01000056.1:0-3523 GCF_000583215.1 Brevibacterium sp. VCM10 | reverse complement strand
GATGACGGCGCGCAGATCCGGCCATCTGCCGGCGAATCGCTGGCGGCTGAGTCCGACACTCGTCCCGTCGTCCCCGGCCTCGGGAGGAAAGATGATCTGAGTGGCGAACCGCGAGCTTCTGCTCGTCATGTTCCGGCACCCGGCGAGCAGGAAAACGAGATCTGATCCGGCACCGTGCCCGAGCAGACGTTCGGCTCGTTCGGCCCAGCAGTGGTCGAGCGAGTCGACGAATTCGGCCCAATTGCTGCACACGAGCAGGCTCGGCGGCTGTCGACTCGGCCCCGAACTCGTCGGGGCATCGGCGCCTCTGCCGTCGTGCGGGAACCTGCCCGGATCCGCACCGGCCGCGAGATGGTCGAGAACCGCCTGAATCTGCCAGCCAGTGTTCATGCCGCAGCTGATCTCGGCCCAGTCGAGGGCTGGGGCGATCCTGCCGATTGCGATGATCCGTCGGGTCGGGGCGGCCGCTCGTGCCATGGTCGCGAGCACGGATTCCACGGTGTCCGGGCTGCCGCCCGTGAGGATCGTGGAACCGTCCGCATCCGGGTCGAATGTCCACATCTCCTGCCGCTGCTGACTGGGAACATCGACGATCCCTGTGACCCCGGCGAAAGGTTCACCGCCTGCCGCCTCGTCCGGTTCCGGCAGGGGCGGCAGCACCACCTGCCGCTGGACCGACGGTTCCCCGGGATCGGCACTGTCCCCGGCCGCTGTGACGATGTTATCGACGTCGACGCCGACGACGCCGCCGGCCAGGGACGGAACCGGTCCCCGACCCCAGGAGCGAATACGGGGTCGGAGGGCCGTCTCGGCGTGGGTGTCATCTCCGAACGGCACCGCCACGCGGAACCGGGTGACGCTGATCCCGGAGTCCAGGCAGGCGGCGCCGGGCTTGTCCGCGGGCAGGAACGCACCCGCCTCGGAGCCGATGACGTCGAAGGAATCGGTCTCATCGCGCACTCGCAGGCACACGCGGACGTTGATGTTCGCCTTCATCTGCCCGGTCACGACGCCCATGGGGCGCTGAGTGGCGAGAATGAGGTGAACGCCGAGGGACCTGCCCAGGGCGGTGAGGTGTTCAAGCAGGTCGGCGGCTCGGGGGTGGGTCGCAATGAGTGCATGGAACTCGTCGATGACGACGACGAGGCGTGGGGGAGGGTCGGCGAGGTCGGCGACATCGGCGCACCCGTGATCGGCCAGCAGTCGTTCCCGATGGGTGATCTCGGCGCGCACCGAGACGAGAGCGCGAAAGGCGAGTCCGGAGTCGAAATCGTCGAGCACACTGTCGGTGTGCGGCAGCTTCTGCAGTGGTGAGAACGTGGCCCCGCCCTTGAAGTCGATGAGCACGAAGCGCAGTCGCCGCGGCGGCTGTGCCAAGGCCATCGACAGCAGCCATGTCTGCAGGAGCAGGGATTTCCCGCTGCCCGTGGTGCCGGCGACGAGAGCGTGGGGACCGTCGGAGAACAGATCGATGCCGGTCTCACCGTCGGTTCCGCGACCGATCGGCACCGGCCCCGCGGCGGGAGACCGCCACCGGTTCCGAATGGATTCGGGCGCATCGTCGCAGAGTTCGCCGAGCCCGTGGTCGGGCCAGGCGCGGGTGCCGGTATCGGCAGAGCGGCCACAGTTCAGGGTGACGAATCGTGCGGCCGGCATGAGCGTGGCGATGAACGTCCGTCCGGGTACCGGGCCGCCGGGAGCAGTCGAGGACGTGGTGCGAGCCTGCGCGAGGGTGCCGACCGTCATCGAGACCGCAGAGCCGGCATGCGGGGCGGTGAGCGTGAGAACGGCGGGGTCGACCTCCTCGTCGAGGGTGACCGAGATGGGATCGTCCACGTTGGTGTCTGCGCGGGTACCGGACCGGACCGTGGTCGATGCGCAGTCGTCGGAGAACTCGGTGCCTGCCAATTCCGGCAGCAGTGCCAGTTCGGACTCCGGCCGCCATCTGAACCGCCGGTCGGCCAGCCAGGCGAAGGCCATGGTGCGCAGGACTGTCGGTGTCCCGCTGACGGTGACCGTCGTTGTGCGCGGATCGATGCGGATCGGCATATCGGCGCAGACAACTCGACCGTCGACGTGGTCGGTTCCGTCCTGCAGCTGTCCGTCGATGATGAGGTCGCTGAACACCGTCCCGAAACCCAGGCACAGGCCAGAGGAAGAGAAGATCCTGTGTCGCTGCGCCGCCTCGAGCCGGCGCAGCCTGGCTCGCGCCTCGGCCAACGCTTCGTCACGGTCGAGTCGGCATTGTGCGCTGTCACGAGTGAAGCGCTTCTTCTCCACCAGGTAGGCGACCCACCCGGAGAGCGGGGCCGAGACGCTGAAGAGGAGGAACCACCACATTCCGGTGGCCACGGCCAGCACCACGCCGATGCCGACGGGGATGAGGAACGTCCACCATTGTGGGGGTCTGGCCGGCCGAGGATCGTCGATCGTCTTCGGGGCGATGTGGATGTCATCGCTGTGGTGCAGCGGCGGGGACCGGATCGGCGGAGTCGAATGGGCGGTCGAGGACGAAGCACGGGCGGACGAACCATCTGCTGTGCCCGGTGCGAGCACAGTCGTTCCCAATCGCATTGTGGGCTGATCTCCTGTGGCATCGAGTCGCAGCGGCTGTGGGGTGCGGGAGATGCTGGGGTCAATGACGGTCAGGCAATCGGTGTGGGACAGTCGGGACAGGCAGGCTCGCCGAGGGTCGAGGCTCAGAGTGAAGCCGGAGTCGGGCCCCGCCAGGACGGATACGCTCGTCCGTGCGGAGACGGCACAGGTGTCGGCAGTGCGCAGAGAGTCCGCCCCGACGACGGTGATCGGATTGAGTCGCTGCCAGTGACCCCAGCTGATCGACTCGACGCTGCGATTCTCGAGCCGGTTGCCGGTGATGAGGTCTTGATGCGTCAACTCGGGTCCGAGGGCAGACCGGAAGACGGCGACGGCCGGTTGGGCTGAATCAGCTTCGACGCTGATGCTCGTGACGGCTCCGTTCGTCTCGAGGCGGTGGACGAGGCCCAGAGTTCTCATGCCCACAGACTCACCGCGATCGCACTGGTCGGGCAAGTGAGAGAAAACATCCTGTGGAAACGGTGCGGGCATCCACAGCCTCAAGGCGTGTGAGTGGGTCCGGCATCCACAGGTATCGGAGGCGAAGTGACGCCGACGGGCCACGATCAGTCGAGGCGCAGGGCGCCCCGGGCATAAGCGGTGGCGTGGAGGTCGATGAGACCGGGCACGAACGGTGAGAGCAGCGCCGGAGAGTAGCGTGCCTCGATGCGGATGCGCACCGAATGCGCCCCATCCGCATCGGCGCTCAACCGCAGATCGCCCATGTCCTTCGGAGTCGGCACCGCGTCGAGGTACCGTCCGGCGGCGCGTTTGGCCGCTGAAGGTGAGAATACGAGACCGGGATCGTCGCCGGGAGCCGGTTCGAACGAGTCGGAGGCGGCCAGCGCCGCAGAGTCGGCCAGCCCCTGCAGCTCACGGCGTGCCATGTGCAGATCGGTCAGGGCGGCGATGAGGAAGGCCAGCAGCA
>NZ_JAJB01000055.1:0-37097 GCF_000583215.1 Brevibacterium sp. VCM10 | reverse complement strand
GCCGTCAGGTAGTTCTGAGACGATCCCCCTGCCCACGGGCCGCCTCGGCGAGGATTTTCCGTCTATCGGGACTTTCCGACAGGTCGGACACGCCTCAGCACTACCCGCCGGTAACACTGGTAGTGTCTCTCAGCGGATCAGCCAGCGATACTCAGTGTCGTTTCAGCCTTCGCAAGGACATCATGCTCACTCAGATCATTGCTCTGCTCATCTTCATCGCTCTCTTCGCCATCGGCGCGGTCCGCGGGGTGCAGATCGGCGTGCTCATGCTCGTCGGCGCAGCCGGAACCGGGCTCCTCCTCACGGATATGGCGGTTGACGACATCGTCGCAGAATTCCCCTTGAGCATCATGATCCTGCTGGCGGGCGTGACCTACTTCTTCGCAATCGCGCAGGAGAACGGAACGGTCGACAAGATCATCGACTGGGCGCTCGAACGCGTCGGATCCTCGGCGGCGCTGCTGCCCGCGGTGTTCTTCGTCATCACAGGCTGCATTGCGGCCATGGGCGCTCCGCTGGCGGGCCTGGTGATGATGCCGGTGGGCATGCAGGTCGCCCGCAAGTACGGGGTCGACTATGCGCTCATGGGCCTGGCGATCTGCTTCGCCATCGGCGCCGGCGGCTTCGCCCCGACCAGCCTCTACGGAATCGTCACGTACTCGACCGCGCACGATGCCGGAATCGACCTCTCCCCGTTCCTGCTCTTCGGCATCGCCGTGTCCGTCTACCTCGTCATGCTCACCGTCGCATACTTCATGTACGGACGGTCGCTGTTCTCGAAGACCACGGTCGCAGCCTCTGCGCATGCTTCGGGCGGGGCGCACGCCGGAAGCGCGCAGTCGACGATTTCCCGCGGTTCCGCCTCGGCGTCGAGTGTGGCCTTCGGTGAGGATGACGAGGACGAAGCGCTCTTCGACTCCTCCACCACCGACGAGGCGGGCGAATCCTCTCCGTTCACCTTCGTTCAGATCCTCACCGTGATCTTCATGGTCGGCCTCATCGGCTCCGTGGTGGTGCTCGCGGCACTCGGCCAGGAACCGGACATCGGCCTGCTGTGCTTCATGTTCGGCGCGATCCTCTCGCTCGTCGACCCGAAGACGGGCAAGGCCGCGATCCCGAAGATCGACTGGCCGACCGTGCTGCTCGTCGGCGGCATCATCACCTTCGTCGGCGTGCTGCAGAACATGGGCGCTGTGGACCTGCTCGGTGAGGGCGCCGAGGCGATCGGTTCGCCGCTCATCGCGGCCTTCGTCCTCTGCGTCGTCGGGGGCCTGGTCTCGGCGTTCGCCTCGACGACGGGCATCCTGGCGGCTCTCGTGCCGCTGGCTCTGCCGCTCATCGCGGCCGGTGGGGTGCCCGGCTGGGCGCTCATCGCGGCATTGGGCGTGTGTTCGGCCGTCGTCGACGTCTCACCGTTCTCGACGCTGGGTGCCACGGTCGTGGCGACCGCCCCGGTCGAGGACAAGCCGCGACTGACGCGCATCCTCGTGAAGTTCGGCATGTCGATGGTCGTCATCGGGCCGATCGCCCTCGTCGGCGGCCTCGTCGTTCCCGCCATGATGTTCTGAGGCTGAGTTCATCGAGAAACGGGTTGAGCGTCGAGAAACGGATGTGCACATGCGTTTCTCGACGCTCAGCCCGTTTCTCGGCGAAGCCGCCCCTCACCCCAGGGGCTTGGACAGCAGCACGAATTCGAGGTCGTCGACCTTCGGCAGTCCGAAGCGTTCGTCGCCGTAAGGGAAGGGTTCGACTTCTCCGGTGCGCGAGTAGCCGCGACGTTCGTAGTAGGCGATGAGTTCCTCGCGTTTGCTGATCACGCTCATCCGCATCGATGTCGCGCCCCAGTGCTCGGCCACCCATGCCTCGGCGAGGCCGATGAGCGCTGACCCCACGCCTTTGCCCTGCCCCAGCGGAGAGACGGCGAGCACGCCGAGGTAGGCGGCTCCGTCGTCGGGCTCGCGCACGTAGACGCTGGCGACGGCGCGGCCCTGCTCATCGCGGGCGAGCAGGATCTGGGAGTCCGCCTCGGCGAGCATGTCCTCGGCCATCGGGCCGTCGAGTCGCTGTCCGCCCAGCAGGTCCGCCTCGGTCGTCCACCCTTGCTTCGACCCCTCGCCGCGGTAGGCCGAGGACACGAGCTCGACATAGTCGGCGATGTCGGCAGACGTCAGTTCGGCGATCTCGACGCCGACTGCGCGCAGCTTCTGGCGGTGCGCGTCGACCGGGGAGGCCGAAGGCTGTGCGGTCATGGGTGGGGCTCCTTCACAATCGTCCGTGCAGCTGCGACTGACCAGGCTAGTCATCCGATCAGGCTAGTCGCGTCCTCAGAAACAGAACTATAGTGTCAACTGTCAGGACGGCGACGAGCGTCAGCCGATCGACGACGACCATCGCGCAGTGCCGCCGACACGGACATTCGGGGCACCGACATTCGGGAGGAACGATCATGGACATCGACATCTCGGGAGAGACCTTCACCATCGCCGAGGATGCCGCAGCCAAACGCTTCACCGTCTCCCACGCGGGCAAGGTCATCGGTGTCGCCGATTACGTCGACCGTGAGGCGAGTGCCGATGACACCGCCGACGGTCCGGTGCGCATCTTCACCCACACCGAGGTCTCGCCCGAGTGGGGCGGTCGCGGCCTGGCGGCCAAGCTGGTCCGCTATGCCCTCGAGACCAGCGCCGAGGCGGGGTTGAAGTTCCGTACCACGTGCTCTTATGTGCAGAATTTCCTGGCCAAGAACGACGAGTTCGACAAATTCGTCGCCTGAGGACCCGGTTCCGTCTCGTCAGTTCCCTGCCCGGTCTCGTCACGGCGCAGTGACCGGGCCGGCGTCGCTCAGTGTCGGGGGCGTCAGCGGTTCGCTGCCGGCGCCCTCGTCCGCGGTGCGCATACTGCTCGCGCCCTCCCCCATCGTCTGCGGCCGGCTGAAGAGTCCGCCGCTCGGACAGCCGTAGCTCGAACCCTCGAGATGGTCGATGCCGCCAGCTACTCCGTCAGCGCCGATTCGGTCGTCGATCAGTGCCGAGCCATCGCCGCAACGGCCCGCGACAACATCCGACCGATCGGCACTGAGCTCAGTCGCGATGAAGTCTGCCTCCGAGTGATCCGCGGCATCACGATGCACAACCGCCAGCTCATCGCCATCAGTGCACTCGCCCACGCTTCACTGTCGATAATCGCCCGCGCTTCGGCGGTCGACGGCGGCTCAGCAGCCGGTGGGCCCGACGAGTCCCCCGCCTGAGGAGTCCCCCACCTGACGAGTCCCCCACGGGACGGGCGTCGGCGGCGAATTCCCCACGACGCTTCGGGCCGAAGAGCACTAGACTGGAAGCGGCCGCGCTCCGGTACTGCGGCGGGGACGTTCTCACGCCGACCACGCGGTTCTGCACCGACGACACTCAAGGAGGACGCGTCGTGGACATCACCCCGATCATCGACAAACTTGGCACCGGCCTGTTCATCAACGGCCGGTGGCGCGCGGCCGAGGGCGGCAAGACCATCAACGTCCGCAATCCCGCAACCGGCGAGATCATCACCACCGTGGCCGACGGCTCCGCCGCCGATGCCGAAGAGGCCATCGCGGTCGCCGGTGACACACAGGCAGAGTGGGCAGCCACCTCGCCGCGCGAACGCTCCGAGATCCTGCGCCGGACTTTCGAACTGCTGCACGACCGCGCCGACGACATCGCCGCGGTCATGACCGCCGAGATGGGCAAGCCGTTCGCCGAGTCCAAGGGCGAGGTCACCTACGGCGCCGAATTCTTCCGCTGGTTCTCCGAAGAGGCTGTGCGCATCGAGGGCGACTACTCGCAGTCACCGGACGGCAAGAACCGCATGCTCATCTCGCGCGAGCCCGTCGGACCCTGCATTCTCATCACCCCGTGGAACTTCCCGCTGGCCATGGGCGCCCGCAAGATCGGACCCGCCGTCGCCGCCGGCTGCACGATGGTGTTCAAGCCCGCGAAGCTGACTCCGCTGACCTCGCTCATGCTCGTCGACGTCCTCGTCGAGGCCGGCCTGCCTGCCGGCGTGCTCAACCTCGTCACCTCCGACTCCGCGCGCCGCGTCGTCACTGCCTGGATGGAGTCCGGCATCGCCCGCAAGGTCACATTCACCGGGTCCACCGAGGTGGGGGTGGGCCTGCTCAAGCAGGCCGCCGACAGCGTCATGAAGACATCGATGGAGCTCGGCGGCAACGCGCCGTTCGTCGTCTTCGCCGACGCCGACATCGACAAGGCCGTCGAAGGCGCGGTGGTCGCGAAGATGCGCAACGGCGGTGAGGCCTGCACCGCGGCGAACCGCATGTTCGTCCATTCCTCTCTCGCCGAGGAGTTCTCCTCGAGACTGGCCGAACGCATCGGCGCGATGAAGGTGGGCAACGGCCTCGACGAAGGAACCGAGATGGGCCCGCTCGTCGACCAGGACACCCGCGACAAGGTCGCCGGCCTCGTCGATGAGGCAGTAGCCAAGGGAGCGAAGGTCCTCACCGGAGGAACCAGGATCGACGGCGACGGTTTCTTCTACACCCCGACAGTGTTGACCGACATTCCCGATGACGCCGAGATCCGGACGACGGAGATCTTCGGCCCCGTGGCCCCCATCGTCACCTTCGACACGGACGAACAAGGCATCGCCTTGGCCAATGAGACCGAGTTCGGCCTCGTCGGCTACCTGTTCAGCGAGAACGTCGAACGCGCCCTCGGACTCGCCGACAAGTTGGAGGTCGGCATGGTCGGGCTCAACACCGGCCTGGTCTCGAACCCGGCGGCGCCGTTCGGCGGAGTGAAGATGTCCGGCCTCGGCCGCGAGGGCGGACGCGTCGGCATCGACGAGTTCCTCGAGGTCAAGTACGTGGCCCTGCCCCGCAGCTGACACGAGACCGGAGTCCGCTGCTGCGCGCGATCTTCGGCTGCGGCTGACTCCCTCGACGCTCCCCGCGACAGTCAGTCGCGCAGGTCCACCCACTGCTTGACCCCGGGCCGACGGCAGACATTGGCACCGAGCAGATGGGGTGCATCGTCGAGCGAGAGTCCAGTCCCGACGATCGCCTCGGTCGGCAGCGTCTCGAGCATGGCGACCGCGGTCGCCATGTCCTGCGGGTGTTCGTAGATGAAAGAGCCTCGAATGCTCAGCTGCCGCTGGACGATGTCGAACGTCGACGCGCCGAGGCGGTCCTGATCCTCTCCGACGACCGTGACCTTTGCGAATGGAGACAGTTGGTCGACAACGGCGGCGAGCCCATCTGGTACTCCGGCCGCATCGATGACGGTCTGAGGTGCTGGGCCGGCGCCGGGGACGAAGGCCCGGGCCCCGAGTTCGACCGCCAGCTGCAGACGAGTCTCGTCCGGTTCGCTCACCAGTGGACGATAGCCGCGGTCGACGAGAATGAGCGTGGCCAAAAGGCCCTGGGCTCCGGCACCGATGACGAGGACGTCTTCCCCTCCTTGCAGTTCGGTGCGGCGGATCGCCGATGCCGCTACCGTCAGCGGTTCGGCGCACACGGCTCGCTCCACAGGTATCCCAGCCGGCACGCGGTGGCAGAATCCGCTGGGATGGTCGAGCACCTCGGCGAGGAATCCCGGCTGTGTGAGCACGCCGGCGCTCAGCCGGGAGGCACATGCTGAGGTCATGCCGCGGAGGCAGTACTCGCACCGACCACAGGTGATGTTGGGTTCAAGCGCGACTTTGTCGCCGATCGCCCACTCTTCGACCCCGCGCCCCACCTCGATGATCTCTCCGACGCCTTCGTGGCCGAGCCGCCACGGCAGCTCGGGAGGCGTCCGCGAACCGGAGGCCAGGCTGAGGTCGGTGCCGCAGATCCCCACTGCGAGCATTCGCACCCTCACATGCCCTTCCGCGGGGCAACCGTGCGGACCCGTACGGGTCATGACTTCGACGCGACCAGGTGCGGTGATCTCGACTGACCGGATCGATCCGCTCGAGGCAGACTCCGATCCGGCTCGCTGCTCAGCGGTCGGCATGGCGGCGGCGAAAGAGGGGTGGCGAGCCATCAAGCCGACACGACCTGAGTGGACTCAACAGTCGAGCGTTCGGAGCGGCGGCCGATCTGCCATTTGCGCACGAGGTGCATGGCGATCGAGATCGAGATGAGGCAGCCGCCGCCGAGGTAGGCCGCCACGAGGTACCAGGTCCCATTGCCGAGTCCGACGAGGAACGTCGCGATGAACGGGGTGAAGCCGCCGGCGATCGCGCTGGCGAGTTGGTATCCGACTCCCGCTCCGCTGTAGCGGAATTCGGGACTGAACATCTCGGCGAACAGCGGTTGCTGGACGCTGACGACGGCATCGTGAGCGATGTTGATGAGCAGCACTGCGAAGATGACGATGCCGACGATGTTCCCGGCCTCGAGGAAGAGGAAGAACGGGACGGCGCTGACGAGGCCGATAACCCCTCCGGTGAGGTAGACCCGCAGGCGTCCGTAGCGGTCGGAGAGGTAGGCGAAGGCGGGGATCGTGACGATGCCGAGACCGCCGACGAGGAGGGTGATGTTGAGCATGACCTGCCGATCGAGGCCGAGCTGCTCTGTCGAATAGGACAGTGCGAAGGTCGTGACGATGTACATGGTCAGCAGTTCGATGAACCGCAGGCCGACGATCTGGAAGATCTGTGCGGGATAGCGTTTGAAGGCTTCGAGGATCGGCAGCTTCGCGGTTTTGTCGGTCTTCGCATTCTTCACGCGTTCGACATACTCCTCGGACTCCTCGACACCGGCACGGATCCACAGCCCGACGATGACGAGGACGGCACTGAAGAAGAACGGAATGCGCCATCCCCAAGCGAGGAAGGCCTCGGCGGAGAAATTGCTGCTGAGCAGGGCTACAAGCCCGGTGGCCAGCAGCAGTCCGAACGAATAGCCGATCTGGACTCCACTGGAGAAGAAGGCCCGCAGCTTCGACGGTGCGCTTTCGACGGCCATGAGCGCGGCACCGCCCCATTCCCCGCCGACGGCGATGCCCTGGATGCAACGCAGCAGCACCAGCAAGGCAGGAGCGAGCCAGCCGACGGACTGGTAGGTCGGCAAGAATCCGATGAGAGCGGTAGCCACACCCATGATCGTCATCGTCCACACGAGCATGGACTTGCGACCGAGGCGGTCGCCGAAGTGGCCGAAGATGATGCCGCCGAGCGGGCGGAAGATGAAACCGACGCCGAAGGTAGCGAATGCGGCGAGCGTTCCGGCGTGGGAACTGTAGTCGGGGAAGAAGAGCTCCCCGAAGACCAGCGCGGCGACGATTCCGTAGAGCAGGAAGTCGTACCATTCGACGACGGCGCCGATGAACGAACCGGCAGCGGCTCGCCTGGCCCGCTTGAGCTCCGCGGAAGCTCCCGCCTGTGTGTTGTCCGGTGCTGACATGACATTCCCCTTCGAATGATGGCCTCGCGGTTCCTCCGCGATGAGGGCGTGCTCGTGCTTGTCGCAGATCACAATATCACAATGTGCGATTACCGTACATATGTGCGCTTAGCGCACAATGCAATATGGATCGGACCTTGCCGATACCCTGGGACGGTGAAGTCAGAGAAGAATTCAGAAGCAGAAGCGTCGACCGGCGACCATTACGTGAAGTCTGCCGAAAAGACGCTGTCGGTGCTGTTGGCGTTCACTTCTGACGATCCGCGTCTGACGGTCACTCAGGTTGCCGAAGCGACGAGTCTGACTCGGGCCGCGGCCCGCCGGTTCCTTCTCACGCTCGTCGATCTCGGGTATCTCATTAGTGACGGCACCCAGTTCTCGCTCACCCCGCGCGTGCTCGACATCGGTGCAGGCTTTCTCGCCGGGCTCGACCTTCCGAAGATCGCTCAGCCCCATCTCAACCGGCTCGCGAACGACTTCGACGAATCCGCGACGCTGAGCATCCTCGATGAGGACGATATCGTCTACATCGCCCGCGCCACGGCCCCGCGGCTCCACACCGTCACCGTCAATCTCGGCAATCGACTGCCCGCCTGGGCGACGTCGATGGGCCGGATCCTCGTCTCCGAGCTGCCGTCGACGGATCGGAAGGCTTTCCTCGACCGCACCGAGATCTCCACTTTCACTGACAGGACAGTGTCTTCCAGGGAGGAGCTCGGCAAGGAGCTCGAGCGCATCCGCGAACAGGGATGGTGTCTCGTATCTCAGGAGCTCGACGAGGGGCTGCGAGGATTGGCCGTGCCCGTCCGCCGCGGCGATACCACCCTGGCCGCACTCAATGTCTCATTGCACACGTCCCATCTGCGTGGACTCTCGATCGAGGACGACGTCGTCCCACGCCTGCAGGCCGTCGCAGCGTCGATCGCTGAGGACTTCGGCGGGCGCTCCCAATGACGAAAAGCTGCCCCACCGCAAGGTTGATTGTCCGGTTCCGCCCATGATCCTGCCGGAGGTCCGCGATCCGCGGATGATCACGATTCGCCGAGGCGGCTCGCTGACCGATGCCGACCACCGGCTTCTCGCGTTGTGGGCCGCCGACTGTGCGGAACACGTCCTGCCGTACTTCGAATCCGCCTGCCCCGAGGATGAGCGACCACGCAGCGCCATTGCCGCCGCACGGGCGTGGGCAGCCGGTGAGATGCCGATGATGGAGGCTCGTGCCCTCGGCGGTCATGCCATGGGTGCCGCTCGATCCCTGCGTGGGCTCGCCCGGTTCGCAGCCTATGCGGCGGGACAGGCGGCCTGCGTCGGACACGTCGCCGAGCACGACCTCGGGGCGGCGGCCTACGCGATCAAAGCGGCCCGCGGACGGTCGGGCAACGACCTCGCGGCCGGTCGTGCCGAACGCGACTGGCAGCGCGAGCAGCTGCCGACCGATGTCCGCGAACTCGTACTGGACGATCAGGCACGGCGCGACGCGATCTGCTGGTTCGTCTTCAGCGCCTGATCGCCGGCAGCACCATCGACGACAGATAGCACGCTTTCAAACGGATGCTATCTGTCGTGAACTGTGCTGGCCGCGACATACCCTGGACACCATCACCCCTGACGTGAAGAAGCCCCGCACGGATTGTGCGGGGCTTCTGCGTCTGCATCGCGAATTCTGTGCCGCCCGAAACTCAGCCGCCTCGGGGGATCAGGCGCGACGACGAGCGAGGACGTCGTTGACGGCGCCGAGGTCGGCGGCCTTCGTCGTGCGAATCGCCTTGCGTCCGTGGCCGAGCGGACCGTCCTCGCGGGCGGAGTCGCTGAGCTCCGGCCGGTAGCCGAGCTCTTCGGCGAACTCAGCGGCGATGTCCTCACGACTGCGAGCCTCGGTCTCGTACGAGCTGGCATCAGCCGCCGACGCCGAAGGCACCGGATGCTCGGCTTCGGGGGCGTCGACGTAGCTGGGAACGGGCAGCGGGGTCGGCGACCATCCGTCACGCGACTTCAGGCGCTGCATGAACGGGTCATCGACCGTGCGAGTCGCCGCGTTCAGCGCAGCGTGCACATCCGCATCGGCGTCCTCCCGGTCGGCTGTGTCGGCGTCGGACTCAGCGACGAGGTCGGCACCGAGCGAGACCGTACCCCCGGTCGTTTCGGCCCGGGCCTTCTCCGCGGACGTCGCCGAGGTGGCCCAGGCATCGTTCTCGCCAGCGGTCGTGGTGTCCGTCGGCTCAGGTTTGGTCTCAGCCGTCTGGGTCGAAGCTGCCGTGACAGCGGAATGCGAAGTCGACGCGGTCTCGGAGTCAGCGGTCGCCTCGGCGGAGGTGGAGTCACTGTCCCCGGTGGCGTTCTCCTTCACGACCGGGATCGGTCCGGTGAGGAGGACCTGGCGTGTGGTGTGGCCTTCGCCGGCTTCCTTGCGGATGCGCACAAGTGGGATCTCGCCGGTGTCGGCCTCTTCGCGGGACTTCTTCGCCTCGGCGGAGCGGTTCATCGCAGCGCGTGCCTGCGCGGCCTTCGCCGCCGCGCCCGTTCCCTGCGCCGCTGCGGCGATCCGGGCAGCGGTGCCGCTCGAGGTCGGTGCGGGTGCCGTGCGAGGCTGCCGCTTGACGGCAACGGTCTGCGCATTCGCACCCGTGCGGGCCGGTATCTGCGTCTCTGCTGCAGGCGCACCACTCGACTTCGATCGTGCCGTGGCAGTCGCTCGTGCCGTGTCAGTCGGCTGCCCGGCCGGCTCAGGCTTGGTGACACGCTCCGGCTTGCTGGTGCCGTCCTGGTGACTGGTGCGTGCCGGCGCGGAGGACCGCTCCGACTGGGTGGCGCGGACCGGCTTGGCCGTCCGTGACCAGGCTGCCTCCTGCAGGCGTCGCAGCTTCTTCTTCGTGTCCCGCTTCCGCAGGTTGAGCGTGCGCACGAGGAACAGAGTGACGACCGCGAGTCCGAAGAAGACCCCGGCCAAGGCGATGTGAACGACCGAGAAGGCCGCGAGCACACTCGACACAAGAATGCCGAGGACCGAGGCGAGGAAGACCAGGGAGAAGCCCCTGACCATGGTGTTCAGCGACTTCAGTGACTCCCGCAGGGTCGTGGCTTGGTCAGTCATCGCATGTTCCTCGTCGGTTCCGATGGTCGGATTGGAAATCTGTCGGTCGTGTCCGTGGGTGCTGGCCGTCCCCTCGCCGAGGTGGCCGCCGCGTCCCGTCCGGGACCGGTCCTCGCGTGGTCCGCCTCCATATGGGGCCGGACCGGCGCTGATCGACCGTGTCCGGTTCGCCGACGCGTCGCGGCCGGCGTCTGTCGCGTGCGGCGGATGTGCCTGAAGTGGACGACTCTGTCGGTCCGACTGCCCGGCGGAGCGCCCGCTGTCGTCGAAGACTGCGTGGACGGCGGGGTGGAGCAGTCGAACGTTGTCGGCGGCAGCTCCTGCACCAGATCCTGTGTCAGTGCCGACGCCTACGCTGGACATTCCGACAATGCGACCGCCGACACCGTGGTCGCTCGACAGGGAGGAGGTTTCACCGACTGCAACGGGAAGGACATCGAGCTGGGTGTGCTCGGCAGTCTCGGGGCTGGTGTGCGCATCGGCGTGACCGTCGATGACGGCGAACTCGGGGCCGGAGGCCGACAGACTCAGCTTCGGGGCTTCGGCTTCTTCCGAGATGTCCGGGGTCGGAACCGACGGCACCTTCCGGGGCTTGTCGTGGAAGACCTGGATGCGCTCCGAATGGTCGTGTCCGGGGACGGCTGTCTCGGCGGAGACGACAGCGGCGTTGTCAGGGACCGTATCGATTTCGACGCGCGAGAGATCCGTCGCGGACTTCCGAATCATTGCGGGCACAGCAACGGCGAAGACCACGACGATTGCGATGACGACGATGATGCTGGTGTCCACAATGCCACCCTAAATTGCAGGCATCGGGGAAGTCGTGAAGGCGCGAGGTGTGTCGGTCAAACTAGAGTGAAGTTCACCGAATTCCCAGGTGGTGGTTGAACCCGCCGGACCGGCGCGCCTACCACCCGCCGGTGCCGTGCCGGTACGCAGCGAGCAGCCCCTGCGGGACCTCCTCGGCGAGGAGGGCGAACGTGCGGTGGTCGCACCACTGTCCGTCGATGTGCATGTACTTCTCGCGCAGCCCCTCGTCGCGCAGGCCCAGCTTCTCGACCACACGCAGGCTCGCTGTGTTCTCCGGGCGGATGTTGATCTCTATCCGGTGGAGTCCGAGGGCGAAGAAGCAGTGATCGGCGGCCATGGCCACAGCGACCGGGGTGATTCCGCGTCCTGCCACCCGCGAGTCGATCCAGTACCCGATCTGCCCGGACAGGATCGAGCCCCAACTCAGTCCCGACACGGTGATCTGGCCGCGGAAGCTCCCGTCGACCTCGATGGCGAACGGCACCGTCTGTCCGCGCTTGGCCTGTTTGTCCTGCATCCGCACCATCGTGCGGAACCCCGGCAGTTCCTGGCCCGGCGCGGGCAGGGTCGCGTCCCATGAGCGCAGCCAGTCGCGGTTGAATCGGCGAACCTCTCGCCACGCCTCCTCGTCACGGCGGCGCAGCGGTCGCAGCACGATATCGGACTGTCGATCAGTCAGGATGACAGGCCACACGCGGCTGCCCTCGCTCTCGGGTTCAAAGTCGGTCGGCCCTGAAAGGCCGAACCAGGACGGTCGGCTCGGACAAGCCGCACCACGTCGGTCGGCCCGGACGGGCTACCAGGTCGGTCGGCCCACTCCTGTGTCGGCACTCAGTCCAGCGTCGGCACGAAGTCGCGCAGCCACGCCTTGAGGTCGTCGCCGAGGTCCTCGCGGTCGCAGGCGATCTGCACAACCGCTTTGAGGTAATCGAGCTTGTCGCCGGTGTCGTAGCGAGCGCCTTTGAACACGACTCCGTAGACGCCGTGGCCCTCGTCGTCTCCGGCGAGTTCCTGCAGGGCGTCGGTGAGCTGGATTTCGTTGCCGCGTCCCGGCTTCGTGGTCTCGAGGACGTCGAAGATCTCCGGAGCCAGCACATAGCGGCCGATGACGGCGAAGTTCGAGGGAGCATCCTCGGTGGCGGGCTTCTCGACGAGGCCGGTGACCTTGACGACCTCGTCATCTTCTGTCGTCTCGACGGCCGCGCAGCCGTAGAGGTGGATCGCTTCGGGCGGGACCTCCATGAGCGCGACGACGCTGCCGCCGGTCTTCTCCGCGACCTCGATCATCTTCGGCAGGATCGGGCTGCGCTCGTCGATCAGGTCATCACCGAGCAGGACCGCGAACGGTTCGGTGCCGACATGCTGGCGTCCCTTGAGAACGGCGTGCCCGAGTCCCTTGGGATCGCCCTGGCGCACATAGTGGATATCGGCGAGTTCAGAAGGATGGCGCACGGCGGCGAGCTTCTTGTCATCGCCCTTCTGAGCGAGTGCCGCCTCAAGCCCGTCGACCCGGTCGAAATGATCCTCCAGCGGACGCTTGTTCCGGCCGGTGATCATGAGGACGTCCTGCAGACCGGCATCGACGGCTTCCTCGATGACGTACTGGATCGCCGGCTTGTCGACGACGGGGAGCATCTCCTTGGGGGTGGCCTTCGTCGCGGGGAGGAACCGAGTTCCGAGACCGGCGACGGGGATCACGGCCTTGCGAACGGTGCGCTGCGCTTCATCACTCATGAAGTCATCTTAACGAATCCGCCCACCCCGGTTAGTCTGAAATGCGTGGACCCAGAAACTTCGAAGGCGCAGCTGCGGTCCCGCATCCGCGCCGCTCGCGCCAGACGACCCGTCGCCGAGGCGACTCCCGCCGCATCGTCGTCAACGACGATGGCGTCGCCGCAGGTCACTCCCCCCGAGGCGGCCCAGGACTCGACCCCGCACCCGGCCTCCGCCGCGGCCCCGGACACCGTGGCACCTGCATGCTCCGTGGCCGACGCCGCGTGGACGCTCATTCGGAACGCACCGGTTCGCTCGCTCCTTGCCTATGCGGCACTGCCCGGAGAGCCGGACCTCGACCCGGCGCTCGATCGGTTCCTCGCCGCAGGCGGCACCGCCTACCTGCCGGTCGTCACGACAGTGGGCGAGCCGTTGATGTTCGGCCGGGTCACTGGATCGATGACCAGTCTGAGACCGCAGGGCAGATGGGGAATCCGCGAACCGGCCCAGGACGGCACGCTGCTGACCGCCGCCCAGTTGCTCTCCCCTGCCGTGGGCCTCGACCTCATCTTCGTCCCCGCCCTGGGCTTCGGCGCCGACGGCGCCCGCCTGGGCAATGGGGGCGGCTTCTACGACAGGACCTTCGGCCCACACGGGGCGGAACCCCTCGGTTCAGGACCCGACGGTTCGGGAGCTGCCGATTCGGAGCCCCGCATCGTCGGGGTGTGCTTCGCCGAGGAGCTCGATCTGCCGGGCCTCGTCGCCGAGGACTGGGACCTGCGCATCCCTGCGGCCGTCACCGAGGAGGGAACACACATCTTCGCGGCCTGATCGTCGGGAATCAGCGCCCACTCGCGCGTGTTGATATGTGGATAATCTTGTGCATATCGCGGACCGGTGCTCCGAGGAGGTTCCTGTGCACTATAATCTTGTCGTCGAAGAAAGGTCTCGAATGCCCGTCTACTCCTACGCCTGCAAGAGCTGTGGTCACGCCTTTGATATTCATCAGGACTTCAGCGATGACTCGCTCACCGTCTGCCCGGAATGCCAGGGCCGCCTGAAGAAGGTCTTCGGCGCTGTGGGCATCAGCTTCAAGGGATCCGGCTTCTACGCCACCGACTCCCGTTCGAGCAAGTCGAGCACCGTCAGCTCCTCGAGTTCCGACTCCTCCTCGAAGGAGTCCTCGAGCTCGTCGGCGAAGGAAACCTCGACCTCCTCGACGTCGAATTCGTCGTCGAGCTCCTCTACGGCGGCGAGCACTCCAGCCGCGAGCTGACCGCTCCGGCTCTCGGCATTCCGGCCCCGGTCGCCGGCGCTCCGGCAGGGCCGCCAGTCGACTGGCTGTTCCACCGGGTCGGCTCCCTTCACTCAGACACCGATCGCCTGTGGACGGCACGAACTGTCCACAGGCGAGTTCTCCACCCTTGCCGTCGCCCGCACGGCGCCGCAGGCTCGGTGCATGGGCTTCTTCCACCGCATCCGAACCTCGTCTCCCAGCCGGACACGATCGTCGCGCATTCGGCCCCAGCGCGTTCTCGCCGCCATCTGCCTGGCCTTTGCCTGCGCTCTGACCGTGTGGACACTCACGCCGAACAACGGGGGAACAGCGATCGTCGTCGCGAAGTCGGATCTGGCACCGGGCACCGAACTCAAGGCTGACGACCTCACACTCACTCAGTTCCCGTCCGACGTGGTCCCCGACAAGGCATTCAGGTCTGTTGACGAGGTGAAAGGGCGTGCCACCTCGGCGGGCCTGTCGAAGGGGTCACCGCTGACCTCGTCGACCGTGCTCGATCAGCAGGCGCTGCCGAAGGGCAGCCGTGACCTTCTCATGCCGATTCGGTTGGCCGATGACGCCTCGGCCGCGCTGCTCCAACCCGGGCAGAAGATCCGCCTCTTCTCGTCCCTTCCCGACGGCGGATCGGAAATCGTCGTCGAAGAGGTGACGATCGCCCGCCTCGTCGACAAACCCGAAGGAATCACCTCAGAGTCAGGCCAACTTGTTTCCGTCATCCTCTCCGCAGAGGATGCCAGACGTGTCGCCGAGTTCGCCGGACTCCCGATCAGCTTTGCTATCCTTCCCCGCTGATCCCCGCCACCGGCCTGCCAGCTGAGGGTCATCGATCCTGTTGAACCGCGGCGGCCGGCGACTGCTGAACATGCCGAGCCTGCTTTCGTCTGTCATTCCGATTCCCTGATGCGCCGATACGATGATCAGACTCGCAGAATATTTCTGCTGACAATGTGTTACCCGTGTGTACTATTAGAACATAATTGAGCTATTCATCAGCAGAATTTCAGTGATCACACACCGAAAGGGTTTCTCTAATGCTTAAGGGATTCCGGGACTTCATTCTTCAGGGGAATGTCGTCGAACTCGCAACCGCGGTCATCATCGGCGGCGCATTCACCGCCATCGTCACCGCCTTCTCTGACAAGATCATCAACCCGCTCATCGCCGCCGTCGGTGGCGCCGAGGGTCCGGCTCTGGCGTTCCGGATCAAGGAGAACGTCCCCGAGACCACCATCGATCTCGGTGCGGTCATCACTGCGGCCATCAACTTCCTCATCGTTGCCGCCATCGTCTACTTCATCATCATCGTGCCGATGAACAAGCTCAACGAGCTGCGCAAGCGCGGAGCTCCAGAGGAAGAAGTTCCTCCGACCACCGAGGATCTGCTCGGCGACATCCGCGAGATCCTGCGCAACCAGACCGCTTCCGTCACCGGCCCCGCCGAGGGTCCTGCGACCGACGGCCCGGTCGATCCGAACCAGCCTCCGCGGCACTGATCACCAGCCGATCACGCAGAAGGCCCGCTCTCGCTTGAGAGCGGGCCTTCTGCGCACCTGAACCCTGTCGAGGGCTGTGGCCGGAGAAATCAGTGGTGCGTTCAGACAGGGCCGCAGCAATCGCCGGAGAGAAGGCTACGACCAGTGCGGGGGCTTCTGCGAACGGTAGTAGTCCTCGCTGAAGCCGCCACCACCGGTATCGGCTTCGTTGCGCAGAGTCGCTCGGTATCGCCGCTTCGCCGCTGCGATCCGGGCCTTCCGAGACCCGTCGGCCTCGGCATCGTCAGAACCTGACGATGTGCTGTCGGAATCAGTGGAGGCCCCGTCGTCACTGGGACCAGTCGGTCCGCGGTCGCTGTCGACCGGTTCTCGGTCGCGATCAGCATCCTCGGCGCCGGAGGGCCGGTCAGGCATCGTCGTTCTTCGACCCCGACTTCGCCGAGGCGGTCCCGCCGCGCTCGTCCTCAGCCGAATCCGCGCCGTTGTCATCGGTGCCGTCGGGCCCCGCACCGAGAGTTTCGGTGCCGGCAGATCCATCGGCCGCCTCGGGGACCTGGTCGTTGCTTGCGGTCTGGACGAGACCGGCCGACCGGAGCTCATCGGCACGGATCTTGCCGGTGTCGAAGGTCGGCAGGATGTCGTCTTCGACGGGCCCGTCAGAGTTCGACCGCGGGATGAACACCTCAGCGCCCGTGACCTTCTTCGCCTGAGCATGGCGTTCGCGGTACCGATCCACGGCGGCCTGCAGCTGGGAGTCGCCTCGGCTGGTATTGCCCTTCTGCGCCAGAGCGGTGCGCAGCAGATCCTTGATCTCGCCGTCGCCGCGGACCACCGCATCCGACTGAATCCAGTCGATCATCTGGTCGAGGCCCTCGGCGGAGTACTTGTGCATCGGCAGACCGGGCACGAGCTTCGGGCGGCTGCCGGTGCGGCCGACGACCACCGAGGCGGCGCGTGCCGCATTGAGCACGGCCTGCGGGCTCATCGTCTCCACGGTCGCTCGCCACGCCGCGAAGATCTTCTCGGTCTCGGTCTGCGGGTCGACGAACGCATCGGTGGACCATACGCGCATGAACTTCCAGCCGCGGCGGCTCAGCTGTTCGGGCAGCACCCGGTCGCGTTGACGCAGGCTGCGCATCGAGGCGTACTCGGGTCCGTCGCCGGCGACGGCGATGATCATTCCGTGCTCATCCTCGGTCGAGTTCGCCACGGCCAGATCGATGCCGTTGTAATGCTCGTGCGCGACGACGCCGAGCTGCAGCAGCCGATCGGCGATGTCACCCATCAGCGGATCGTAGATCTCGCCGTGCGGTCCGGGCTGGTGGACGCCGCCGGTCGCGATCTCCTCGAGCAGGCGCGGCAGCATGACCGCTCCCCCGTTGAGTTTGCTGCGGTCGAAGTCGTCGGCCTCGATGCTCGAGACGAGAGTCAGCCGCTTCCGGGCCCGCGTCATCGTGGCCGCGAGGATGCGTCGCCCGTCCGGCCCGGACAGCGGTCCGAAGTCGTGGATGACCCGTCCGTGGACGGTGCGGCCGAAGCCGAGGGTGAAGATCACGGCATCGCGCGACATGCCCTGAACGCGCTCGGCGTCGGTGACGACGAACGGCTCCTTCGTCGAGTCGTTGAAGAACGCCGCCACATACGGCAGATCTTTCATCGCCCGTGAGATCGCCGTGGCCACCCTCTGAGCGTGATGCGGGGTGAGCGCGACGACGGCCAGTGACTCCCGCGACCGGTTCCGCGCGTGTTTGAGCACCAGGTCGACGACCCGTTTGACCTCGGCGTCGGGGCTCTCGACCCGACCGGTGCCGATGTCCGTGGGACCTCGGCCGTCGGCGACATAGGAGAATTCGAGGCCGCTGCCCTCACCGGTGTGCGCGGTCGGCAGCGTCGAAATCGTCGAATCGTAGAAATGCCGGTTGGCCAGGTCGATGAGTCCGACCGGGGACAGTCGATAGGAATTCGACAGCCGCATCCGCGGCAGGAACTCGCCGAGGCGGTCCTGCACCGATCGCGGATGTTTCCCATCGTCCATGCCGAACCGATCGACGGCGACCGAGAACGGGCGCGGTCCGAGCAGCCGGGAGTCGCCGAGCGAGATGACCTGGCGGGCGCGGGTGATTCCGGGAACGACATCGGCGACCGACAGTCGTCCGGCGTCGGCGATGACGACCGCGTCGAAGAGCGGCAGGGCGGAGAAGAGTTCGGGCACCGTGTACGGGCTGCCCATCCACACCGGTGCCAGAGTCGTCAGCAGTTCGGGTGCCTGAGTGGAGATCCGGTTGACCGAGGTGTGCTTCGACAGAAGCTCCTGTTTGATGACTCCGGCGGCGATGGGGTCGGAGTCGATTCCGCGTTTCCATGCCTGTGCATGGTTATAGCGCAGGCGGGAGGCGCCGGCGGCGACGAAGGCGCGGTCGTTCTCGCGGAAGCCTTCGGCCACCTGGTGGAGAGCGTCACCGTCGTGGCGGCCGATCGCGGGATCTTCGCCGGCCATGGTCTGCAGCACCGAGGCCCAATAGGCGAGGTCGAATTCGGGACCGACGAGTGACTCGTCGACCTTGCGCCGGCGCAGATCGGCCATGAGGTCGCCGAGGCCCTCACCGTCGAGCTCACGCTGCAGGCGGGAACGTTCGGGCAGTTCCGCGAGGTTCTCCGAGTCGCTGCCCATCGCTTCGGCACGTGCCTGAAGCTCCTCGATGAGCATCGAGCCGAGGTCGCCGCCGTCCGGGGTGGTCTCGAGGATCGGAGCGAGCTTGGCCATATCGGCTTCGACGCTCTGGAGGATCTCGTCGGCTTCGAGGACGCCGCGCGGGATCTGCGGGCGGCCGTCGTGTCCGGCGAGATCGGAGAGGATGACTCGCTGGGCGCGGACGTCGATGAGGGCCGCGTGGAGGTCAGTCACCTCGGCGCCAGGGCGGAGGAACTCCGCGGCCGACTTCTTCAGTCGACGACGTTGCATCATTCCCATCTCGACGCCGACTTCGACCCGATATTCGGGTGTGCCGGTGGCGGCGATGAGGTCGTCGAGGCGGTGGTCGTAGATATCGGGGGCGAAGTTGTCGAGCGTCTTGCGCACGCGCAGGAGCACGCGGATGGCGCGGGACCAGTCGTCGATGTTGCGGCGCGGGTTGAGCTTCGCCTTCTGCAGCACCGGTTCGGTCGCCGCGACGAGGTCGGGGATCATCCGGCCGATGCGTTCGGCCACCGTGCGTGCGGCTTCGGCCTCCTCGACGGATTTGAGGTCGGCGCCGAACCACACGGTGTCTTCGACGTCGAGGGTGAATGCGCCGAGTCGAGCGAGTTCGCCGAGCTTGCCCCGCAGAATGTTCCGGCGGTCATCGCTGGCGCCGAGGATGTCGTCGTCGAAGCGCACCGGCGTCTGCGGGGAGTTGTCGCCGGAGGTCAGTTCGGCGAGGTGCTGCATGGTCTCGTAGACGGAGACGTCCCACGGCTCGCGCCTGCGGTGCAGGGAGGAGACGTGGTCGGCCAGGGTCGCGCGCTGTTCGTTGAGTTCGGTCAGCAGACGGGAGAGGTCCGGGCGTTCGGACTTCTCGGCCGAGCCGATGAGACCGATGAGCTGCTTGCGGATGTCTTCCGTGCCGGCACGGGTGTCGACGGCGAAGTCGGAGAGTCCGACCTCGCCGAGGCGGGCGGAGAAATCGTCGAGCGCATCGGAGGTCTGAGCGAGGAAGAGCACGCTCTTGCCGGTGTGCGCCAGAGTGGTGGCCACGGCGACGGCGACCTGGGTGGCGCCGGTTCCGGGTGGGGTGTCGACGACGACGGAGTGACCGGACACGGCGGCGTCGACGACAGCCTGCTGGTCTCCGTCGACGTCGATGACGAGGAACTCCTCCTGCGGCTTCCGGTCGGGAAGCGGAGTGATCGGCTCCTGGAGTGCGGCGGGAACGACGTCCTCGCCGTCGCCGCCGGTCGCGGATGCTGGTGGCGCTTCGCCGTCTGCAGTTGAGTCGGACTCGGCCCTATCGGAGCCGGGATCGGCCTTGGCCGCGGCATCGGGCGTTGAGGCTGCGGCATCGGGCGTTGTGGCTGCGGCAGCATCGATCGCCGGCGCACTCTTCTCGGACTCGACGGCCGAATCGGCCTCGGCGTCAGTCGACGACGTTTCCTCGGCGTCAGTCGTCGACGGCTCCTCGCCGTCGGCCGACGTGTCACCGGCAGTCTTGCCACCGGCAGCCTTGTCACCGGCGGCTTCGGCACTAGCTGGTTCGGCACTGGCGGCTTCGGTGCCGGTTCTCGGCTTTGCCACATCGAGCGGTTCGTCGGTGATGGGCACGGTCGGCTGACCGTAGTCCTCGTCATCATCGTTGCCGCCAGCGGGAACGGTGCCGGCAGCGGCAGCGGCACCGGCGTCCGCATCGGCCGACGTCTTCTCGCACGCCTTCTCGTCGTCGGCGCCCGCCTTCTCGTCGTCGGCGCCCGCCTTCTCGTCGCCGGCCGCTGATTCGCCACCGGTCGCCGACTCGCCAGCGGACATTCCAGCAGTATCGGAAGACGCCTCGGCGATGCTGTCGTCTGCCTCGGCCTTTGCAGTGTCCGTGCTCTTCGCCTCAGGCGCTGATTTCGTCTGACTCTCGGCCGCATCGGATGCACCATCGGCTTCCGTCTCGTCGACGGCGTCGGCGGCTCTCTTCGCTTCGGATCGCTTCTTCTCGGCTTCCTCTGCTGCGGCGATCTTCTCGTCGGGGAGGACTCCCGGCTGCGGCACGTAGGAGGGGCCCCCGAGGGAGGCGCGCACGTCTTCGTCGCCGGCCAGCGCCCGCAGCACGGGGTGCTGGGTGGGCAGGTAGTCGGTGGAGAACGGACTCGCGATGTTCGCGAACGTCGAGATGATCAGGCGGTGGTTGATCCGCAGACCGGGCACGCTCTGCCCCAGATCGCGCAGGCGGTCGAGGGCCGGTCCCGGGTCGAAGCCGTGCGGGCCACCGGTCGCGTCGACCCAGTCGTCGACGGGCACCTCGAGGTCGTATTCCGCGTGCAGGTGCTGAACGAGCGCCGGGTTGATCGTGATCTCGTTGTCGAGCACGATCTCGTAGTCTTCGACGCGGGATCCGCGAGGCACCAGCGTGATGTGGCGCATGACGACCGGCGCGTTGAACTTGTACTTCGCGTCCTTCTCCGTCCACGAGGCGAATCCGATCGCCAGGTGTGCGGTGCGGATGCCGCGTTCGTTGTCGAGCTGCTCCGCCTTCGAGCGGATGGACTTCGCGCGACGGCGCGCATCGGTGAGGATGTCGTGGTCGCGGATGAGGCTGGAGAGCCGGGTGGCGCGTCCGGCCAGCAGCTGCGCCAGGCCGGAGGGGTGGGCGCCGGAGAGGTCGATGCTGCCGTCACGGGAGTCCCGGAAATGAAGCATGGTGTCGCGACCGCCCAGATGGGCAGCCTGCTTCTTCCACTCGGCGAAGACATCTCCGAGCTCTGGGAACTGTTCGTCTCTAACGGAATCCGACACAATTCGACCCTAACGAGAAACTGTCCCCAATAGGTGCTGGCACACCGTGGAACAGTGAGGTTTCTTCTACGCTACACTGGGTGATCGTGGTTGAGGACGACCACCTGGCCCCCGTAGCTCAGGGGATAGAGCACCGCTCTCCTAAAGCGGGTGTCGGCAGTTCGAATCTGCCCGGGGGCGCCAGACTCACTTGACGGAGCCGAAAACGGTTTCCGGCATCGCCCTGACCGACGATCACCGAGGATCCACCATCGCCGAGGCGGCCGATCGATCCGATCGGCCGCCTCGGCGCTTTCTGTCCGCTCCGGCAGCCAGATCCGGCTCGCGGACTCGGACCTCCCCGGTCAGGATGAGATCTAGAGCCCCGGCTCCGGCGGGTCCTCGTTGTGCTTGCGGCGACCGTGGTCGCGAGCGACGCGCACGACCATCGTCGGGCATTGCGAGTACGGCAGCACCGACTGCGAGGTGGAACCGAGCAGGAGACCGGCGAATCCGCCGCGACCGCGCGACCCGATGACGAGCACCTCGGCTGTGTCGGAGGCCCGGACGAGTACCTCGGCCGGTTGGCCGTCGAAGAGCGTCCAGGTGACGTCGAGATCCGGGAATTCCTCGGCCAGACGCTGTTTGGCGACGACGAGCTTGTCCGCCCCCTCGTTGACGAGGCGTTCGAGATCGGCGGTGCTCGGCAGCCATTCGGGGCCGATGACCGTCGTGGTGATCACGGCGACGATGTGCAGCGGCGAACCGCGGCGCACGGCCAGTCGCGCAGCCTTCCACAGCGCCGGGGACTCGGCGCCGAGGGAGTCGACACCGACGACGACCTTGCCGTCGAAGCGCAGGCCTTCGATCGACTCGGCATCGGGATCATGGGTTTCGACCTCGATGCCGTCCTGCCGGATCGGCCGTGACGAGGTCGGATGCGCGGGACGCTCGGCCTGGTTGTCCCAGCATGCGGGGACGACGACCGTCGGACATGCCGAGTGCGCAGGCAGTGCGCTCGAGACGGTCCCGAGGAGACGACCGGCGAAACCGCCGCGACCGCGGGATCCGACGACGGTGAGGCAGCCGGTCTTCGATTCGTCGATGAGCACGCCGGCGGCATCGCCGATCTCGATGACGGCCTCGACGGGAACTCCTGCTGCCTTGACCTCGGCAGCCGCCTCCTTGAGGGTGTTCGTCACGGCCGCACGGATCGAACTGTCATCGATGGGCACATAGGACACGTCGATGGCGGCAGCCGCCACGCTCGGAATCGTGTAGGCACCGACAAGGCGGATCGGACGCCCCAGGGAGCGTGCTTCTTGGATCGCCCACGCCAGGGCGTTGCGACTCGGCGGAGAGCCGTCGATTCCGACGATGACCGCTTCGGTCTCGCCGACCGGGGCCGGGTCGGAATTCTGGGGGCGATCCTGCTCACTCATCGCAAGCTCCTTGGGTCGACGCGAACTTCTGTTTCGTCCACCCTAGAACACATTGACTGTGAGAACTTCGCCTATGTCACATCGTTATCCGAATCCCGTCAGCATTCGGACAGCACCGTCCCCTATCTGGGACGATGCCGGATTGTCAGGCGGCGCTGGAGTATTCGAGGAACGGGCGCCACTTCTCGACGGGTTTGTCGATCCCGCGCATCCACAGCTGCCCCAGACGGGGCTCCTGCGGGAGGAAGCTGAGCTTCCACCCGATCTCGCCGAGAGTGCGATTGCCCTTGCGGTTGTTGCATTCGCGGCAGCAGGCGACGAGGTTCTCCCAGGTGTTCGCTCCCCCGCGGGAGCGTGGGACGACGTGGTCGACTGTGTATGCCGGTTTGGAGCAGTAGGCGCAGCGGTGGCCGTCCCGGCGCAGGACTCCCCTGCGGGAGAGTGAGACGCGACGGTTGCTCGGCGGGCGCACATAGCGGGTGAGCAGGATGACGGAGGGCTGATCGAGACTCATGTGCTCGGATCTCACCGGAATATCCTCTGCGGCCAGGACTGTCGCCTTTCCGGTCAGCACGAGCACCACGGCCCGTGTGAACGGAACGATCGACAGCGGTTCGTAACCGGCGTTCAGCACGAGAGTCTTCATATCTCGCCCCTCATCTTCTTCTCTACTGGGCCGAAACCGGCTGCCCCGACCCCAGGGAACACAAAAGGCGCCGTGCTCATGGGCACGACGCCTGGGAAAGAGGGCACGGAGACAGATATGTGCTCCGCACCAGAGACTGGAGCGGCTATTCGAATTATTCGACTATGCCCCATCTGCTTTCCTTCGCATCAGCGGTCGACACCATTCGGCGCCCACCTATCATGGAACTCAATCTTTTCCAGAGTAACGCCGCGCGCGCCCGTGACCCAATTCATACTGCTCGCGTCACGGAAACTTCGGCTCGCGTTCACCGAACCGGGAGCTCAGCGCACTCACCGGACCGGGCGCAAGCGGGCGGCGCACGGGTGGGCGGACGGCACAAGTGGGCGGGCCGGCACAAGCGGGCGGCCGCCTCGGCGACGTTGTCGGCCGAATTGAGCAGATGAACTGCTTCGAAATTCATATGTGGTGTTCTTGATCAGTGCGTATGAATTTCGGACTAGCGAATGCAGGCACACCGCCGGTGCGCGCCCGACGTTTCCGGGCATACGAAAAGCTCCCCGTGCGACTCGAGGACCGTCGAGTCGTACGGGGAGCTTTTCGGTGATGAAGATCAGAGAACGCGGATGAAGGTGACGTTGCCCATCCAGCTGTAGCTGCGCTTCGAGGTTCCCGAGCTCGGCGAACCGGCATCGTACATCTGTCCGCCACCGGCGTAGATGCCGACGTGGCCGGGGTGCCAGATGAGGTCACCGGGCTTGGCTTCGGACTGCGAGACGATCTGGCCTGCACCCTTCTGGGCACCGGAGGTGCGGGGCAGGTTCACGCCGACGTGGCTGTAGACCCAGGAGGTGTATCCGGAGCAGTCCCAGCCGCTCTGGCTGGTTCCACCCATGACATAGGGGGTTCCGACGCCCTTGGCCGCCCAGGCGAGGACCTGCTCGGCCTTGGATCCGTCGATGGATCCGGCGCCCTTGGAGTCGGATTCGCCCGAATCGGACGATCCGCTGTTGGCGGTGTCGTCGGAGGTTCCGGCCGACTCGTCGGAGTCAGCGGAGGTGGTTTCGGCCGGCTCGGGCTTGGGCTCGGGCTTCGGGGCAGCCTCGGCGGTGATGGCCTTGCTCTCGACGCCGAAGGAGTCGGACTTCTTGTCGTCCTTCTTGCTGTTCGACTCGTCGCCGATGGTGACGGTCTGGTTCTCGAAGTCGACCTTCTGGGTGGTCTCGGCTTCTGCGGAGACCCTGTTCTGGTCGTCGGCACCCTGGCCGGCGGCCGGCATCACTGCGGCGGTCAGCAGACCACCGCTGGCAGCGACAACAGCTGCACGACGGCCGAAGACGCCTGAATTGGCGTTCAGAAGTTCAGTGAGTTCGGTCAGCGGAGTCTTGACCTTGGCATCGGCGGCGCGGCGGCCATGCTGCTTAGTTGCCACGTTTTCCCTCTCGTTCCTATTGGCAATCTCAGCCAACCGCCGCTATCGGTCCTTGGTATCTCACAGCGAGCGCGGCGCTCGGATCTCGCTGTGAAGTCGTCAGTGCGTGAACGACCTCAACAACTGTAACCAATCGGTGACTGATTGTCACGTTTTTGTCACAACCACCGGAGGAAACCCGTGATGTTTTCCATAAACGTGCAGGTCAGAGGCCTACAACAGCTTGAAACATTCGTAACATTTTCTCGTTATACGACGCGACCCAGGGGCGGACAACCGCTCCCTGGGTCAGAGATCACGGTGATTTGTAACGAATCGGGGCTCAGGCACCCGCTCCTTCGTTACCGCGGCTCGTCCTCACCGTTATCGAGCCACAGCCTCGATGTTACGGAACTCCAGTCTTGCCGTTATCGAGACACCGCCTCGATGTTGCGAAGCTCCAGCCTCGACGTTGGGGAACTGAGATTTCTGTACGCCTCAGCTCCGGTAGGCGAAGACGTGCGAGGCGGTCTCGACCGGCAGGTCGAGCACGTCCTGCGCGCCGGGCACCTGCACGGTGATGTATTCGCCGTTGCGCGAAATCTCGACGTCGCTGCCCGGCAGGACACCGGCGACCTGGAACTGCTGAAGCAGGTGGATATCGACCTGCAGGGGTTCGGCCAGCCAGGCGATCGTCAGCTTCTTTGCGCCGTCCCGACCGACTGCCGTGGCGAGGTCGATGACCTCGGTGGCCGTCGAGGCTTCGCCGCCGATGACGTCGAGGCCGGGGATCGGGTTGCCGTAGGGCCCGGTGGACGTTTCCGAAAGCAGCTTCACGAGCTTGCGTTCGACCTGCTCGCTCATCACGTGTTCCCAGCGGCAGGCCTCGTCGTGGACGAGTTCCCACTCGAGTCCGACGACATCGGAGAGAAGGCGCTCGGCCAGACGGTGCTTGCGCATGACGTCGGTGGCGATCCGACGCCCCTCCGGGGTGAGCTCGAGATGGCGGTCGTTGCCGACGTGGAGCAAACCGTCACGCTCCATCCGCGCCACGGTCTGTGACACGGTGGGACCGGAATGATCCAGGCGCTCGGCGATGCGGGCACGCAAAGGCACGATCGACTGTTCCTCGAGCTCGATGATCGATTTGAGGTACATCTCGGTTGTATCAATGAGGTCGTTCACTTCTGACCAGCCACTCCACTCTTCGTCTCCAGGTCGTTTCGACCGTTTCAGGCGCTGTCACCAATTCGGGTCGCTGCGACCCTGTCCCGCCCCGCACAGGCGAACCCGTTCGCGGCCGTTGCGATCTGGACCAATCCTATCGTGCGTTCAGCGAATCCCGTGAGTCGAGGAATCGCCCGGGTCCGCGCCCGACATCGGCCGCCGCCGGACAGCTCGGCCCGCATGGGTTTCGGCCCGTCCGCGCAGGAATGCGCACCGGCCCGCTCAGCCGGCATTCGTGTAGGTCGTCTTGTGCACCGTGAAGAACTCCCGTGCCGCCCTCGCCTGCTCACGGGGACCATAGCTCGACCCTTTCCGTCCGCCGAAGGACACGTGGTAGTCCACGCCTGCCGTCGGGGCGTTGACCATGACCATCCCGGCCTGGGCGTAACGCTTGAAGTGGGTCGAATATTTCAGGGAGGTCGTGAAGATGCCGGCAGAGAGCCCGAACTCGGTGTCGTTGGCGACCGCGAGCGCTTCGTCGTAGTCGGCGACCTCGATCACCGAGGCGACCGGGCCGAAGACCTCGTCGACGTTGATCGTGTCGCCCGGCTTCGTGCCTGTGACCAGAGCCGGCGCGAGGAAGTACCCACCCGTGCCCGATTCGATGAGCTCACCGCCGGTGACTTCCCCACCCTCGGCTCGGGCCGTGGCGATGTAGCCGAGGTCCTGGTCGAGCTGAGTCCGGGAGACCACGGGCCCGATGGCTACTCCCTCGGCGCGGGCGTCGCCGACGGTCAGTGCCGCCATCTTCTCCTTGAGCAGTGCGACGAATTCGTCGTGGACATCGGAGGTGACGATGAGACGGGAGGACGCGGTGCAGCGCTGACCGGTGGAGAAGAAGGCACCATTGATCGCGGCGTCGGCGGCCGCTTCGAGATCGGCGTCGCCGAGCACCACGAGCGGGTTCTTCCCACCCATTTCGCACTGCACCCTGATCTGGTGGGCCGCAGCCGAGGCGATGACGGATCGTCCGACGGCGACGGACCCGGTGAAGGTCACGGCGTCGATCTTCGCCGAGGTGGTCAGGGCGTCCCCGACCACGGACCCCGGCCCCATGACGAGATTGAGGACTCCATCGGGCAGTCCCGCCTCGGCGAGGATATCGGTGAGCGCGTAGGCGCTGGCGGGGACGAGTTCGGCGGGTTTGACCACGACCGTGTTGCCGAAGGCCAACGCCGGGGCGATCTTCCAGGCCGGGATGGCGATCGGGAAGTTCCACGGGGTGATGATGCCGATGACGCCGATGGGTTCGTGCGTCATCTCGGCGATGAGTCCGGGGCGGACGGAGTCGACGATCTCGCCGGTATTGCGGATGGTCTCGCCGGCGAAGAACTTGAAGATCTGTGAGGCGCGCAGCACCTCGCCCTTGGCTTCGGCGAGCTGTTTGCCCTCTTCCCGGGCGAGGAGGTCGCCGAGTTCGTCGGCGCGGTCGGCGATGAGGCTTCCGGCCTTGTCGAGGATCGCGAAGCGCTGCTGTGAGCCGAGGTCTGCCCAGGCGGGAGCGGCCGCACGGGCGGCATCGATCGCCGAGGCGACCGTGGCGGCATCCGCGCGAGCAAAGAGACCGATCACATCGGAGGGGTCGGACGGATTCGTGTTCGTCGATCGGTCCTCACTCGGCACCCGCCTGCCGCCGATGAGGTTGTCGAAGACCGCGTCGGGTCCGTACTGAGCAGAGGTATGGGTCGAGGTCATCGATACTCCTTCGTATTCGCGTATTCGTCGGTGAGCGCCGGTGATCGTCAGGCCTGGGGGCAGAGATCGTCTGGCCTAGGGGTAGAGGCGGACGACCTCCCAGGCCGAGGCGTCGTCGAGGTCGGCCGTATCGTGACTGCCGTCGGCCCGGCGGAAGACCCACCGGTCGTGGAACCGGTTCTGCTGGCCCTGCCAGAATTCGATCTCGAAGACGCGCACGCGGAACCCGCCCCAGTGATCGGGCCGCGGCACATCCTGGCCTTCGAGCTCGGCCGC
The DNA here is from genome assembly GCF_000583215.1 of Brevibacterium sp. VCM10. Lineage (NCBI taxonomy): Bacteria > Bacillati > Actinomycetota > Actinomycetes > Micrococcales > Brevibacteriaceae > Brevibacterium > Brevibacterium sp. VCM10. Next base: position 9,163 of record NZ_JAJB01000055.1, on the reverse strand, counting down.
CGCGGCATCGTATTCGGCCTGCATCTGCTCGCGGCTGGTCACCGGCTGGGACTGCTTGGACACGGTCGCCCCGATCTGCGATCCACGGGGGCGCACGGCGAAGTACGCGTCCGAGTCCTCGGGGGCGGCCACCTCGGCGAGGCCGCGGATGCGGACCTGTCGTTCCATGTCCTGCCAGGGAAAGTTCACGGCGGTGCGGGGGTCGGCTTGCAGCGCCCGGCCTTTCGCCGAGTCGTAGTCGGTGAAGAACAGGAGTCCGCGTTCGTCGAGGCCTTTGAGCAGGACGATGCGCGAGCTCGGGCCCCATTCGTCGAGGGTCGAGACGGTCATCGCATTCGGTTCGCGGACGTGGTCGGCCGCTTCGTCGTACCACTGGCGCAGCAGGTCCAGGGGTGCGGTATCCGGGTGTTCGAAGACGGCTGAGTCATAGGACTTCCGGGTCTGCGGGAGGCGATCGACGGGCTCACTCATGTCTTCACTCTACGACGCGGCACGGACACGAGTCAGCCGGGTCCCGCCTCGGCGGATGCGGTCGAGGCGGACGATGTCGTGCAGTCGTCACAGGGAGTGACGGGGCGACGTCCGCCGTCCGTCACATGACGGACCGGTCCCGAGCGGCGGACGGGCCCGCCGTAGAATGTCGAGCGTGACTGCGAAGAATATTGAGATCCCGAAGAATCTTCTGCCCGCCGACGGACGCTTCGGGTCCGGCCCGGCCCGCATCCGCCCTGCCCAGATCGAGGCGCTGACCTCGGCCGCGACCGAGGTGCTCGGCACCAGCCACCGCCAGGCGCCGGTGAAGAACCTCGTCGGCCGCATCCGTTCCGGACTGGCCGAGCTGTTCAGCCTGCCCGAGGGTTATGAAGTGGTGCTCGGCAACGGCGGGTCCACCGTGTTCTGGGACGTCGCGGCCTTTGGTCTCGTCCGCGAGCGGGCCGCGCACGCGACCTTCGGCGAGTTCGGTCAGAAGTTTGCGAAGGCCACCGACACCGCTCCGCACCTGAAGTCCTCCCTCATCCTGAACGCCGAACCGGGCACCGCCGCGATCCCGACGCCGGAAGCCCTGGCCGAGGCTGGTCTCGTGGACTCCCCCGCCGAGGCGGCCGCCGGCGAATCCGCCGCCGACGTCTTCGCCTGGCCCCACAATGAGACCTCGACCGGTGTGGCCACTCGGATCGCACGTCCGGCCGGGATCGCCGAGGATGCCCTCGTCGTCATCGACGCCACCTCCGGCGCCGGTGGCCTGGCCGTCGACATCGCCGAGACCGACGTCTACTACTTCGCCCCGCAGAAGAACATGGGCTCCGACGGCGGCCTGTGGGTGGCGATCATGTCGCCGCGGGCGATCGCTCGGGCACAGGAGATCAAGGACTCCGGTCGCTGGATTCCGACCTCCCTCGACCTGGTCACCGCGATCGAGAACTCGGCCAAGGACCAGACCTACAACACCCCGGCCGTGTCGACCCTGCTGCTGCTCGCCGAGCAGATCAAGTGGATCAACGGCAACGGCGGCCTGTCCTGGGCGATCGAGCGGACCGCTGAGTCGGCCGGGCTCGTCTACGACTGGGCGGAATCCGCCGAGGCGGCAGACCCCTATGTCGTCGACCCGGCCGATCGTTCTTCGGTCGTGGCCACCATCGATTTCGATGACTCGGTCGACGCGGCTGCCGTGGCCAAGGTGCTGCGGGCCAACGGCATCGTCGACGTCGAACCGTACCGCAAGCTCGGCCGCAATCAGCTGCGCATCGCGACCTTCGTCTCCGTCGACCCCGACGATGTGCGGGCCCTGCTGGCCTGCATCGACTTCGTCATCGACGCCCTCAAGTAACGCGACCGACATGCCTGCACACACCGTCGACAGCTCCGCCCGCGTCGGCATCATCGGCAGCGGAATCGCCGGGGCCAGTGTTGCCTTCGGCCTCGCCTCCCGCGGGGTCGACGTCACCATCGTCGACGATGCCATGGCCGGGCAGGCGACAGCTGCCAGCGCGGGGATCATCGCACCGTGGGTGTCGACGAGCACCGGTGCCTACTACGAGACGTACGCGGCGGGAGGGAACTTCTATCCGGCGTTCCTCGAGGCGCTGCGTACGCTCGGCATCCCCGACCTCGGCTATCGCAGGTCCGGTGCCCTCGTCGTCAACAACGACCCGGGGACCCTCGCCGAGGCGGCTGCGACCATCCGTTCTCGTGTCGCGCCCGCGGGAACCGTCGCGGGCGAGGTCCATGACCTCGATGCTGCGGAGCTTCGCGAGATCTTTCCGCCGATCGCTCCGGACATGACCGGACTCCTCATCACCGGAGGCGGCCGTGTCGACGGCCGGGTTCTGCGCGATGCGATCCTCACCGGAGCGCGCCTGCATGGAGCCAGAACGGTCGCAGATTCTGCACAGGATGTCACCGCATCGAGCGCGGGCACATGGTCGGTACGCACCACGTCGGCGACGGAGGACTTCGACGCCCTCGTCATCGCAGGTGGGGCGCGGAGTGCCGAGCTCCTCGGACGACTCGGCCACGCTGTGGGGATCGTCCCTCAACGTGGTCAGCTGCTCCATCTGGAGCTGCGCGGAGTCAACACATCGCCGTGGCCGACGATTCACCCTCTCGACCATCACTACATCACACCCTTCGACGGAGGCCGCATCGTCGCAGGCGCCACCAGGGAGGACGGGGTCGGCTTCGACGTCCGCGCCACTGCCGCCGGAACGCAGCAGGTCCTCGACGACGCACTGCGGATCGCGCCGGGCCTCGCACAGGCTACCGTTCTCGAGACCCGCGTCGGAGTGCGCCCCATGTCGACGCGCGAGGGGGCACTGCCGTACGCGGGTGCGGTGCAGGGCGCGGACGGACTGTGGCTGGCTTCGGGATTCGGCGCCGGCGGACTCACGATGGGCCCACTCATCGGCGATGGTGTGGCCAGACTGATCCTCGGCGAAGAAGCACCGGAGATCGCCCACCTGGCTCCGTGAGCGGTGCTCTGCCGGTGATAGTGAAGGGTCCCAGCTGCCCTCAGCCGAAGAAGTGGATGAGCACGCCGATGCCGAAGGTGATTCCGGCGAGCATGGCGAGGATGAATTCGATGCCCGCGCCGATACCGATCGCCTTGATCGACTCCCAGCTGGAGTTCCATGCCGTCTTCCCGTCCTTGAGGCGGGCATACTCGGCGAGGTAGAGGCCCGCGACGAAGCCGATCGGCAGGCCGAGCACCGGAATGACGAAGAAGCCGATGACGGCGAGCACCCCGCCCAGCAGCACCGAGGAGTTCGGCACCTGCATGGACTTGAGTTTGCGGCCGGTGAGCACGAGCGAGGCACTCATCCCGGCCGCGACGAACACGGCGACGATGGCGAAGATGATCCACGCGACCGGCCCGCCGATGACGATCGCCCAGATGAGCACCGCTACGGCGATGAGGATCGACCCGGGCAGCACCGGCACGATGATGCCCAGGCAGCCGACGAGGATCGCCAGGCCGACGAGCACCGAGGTGATGATGTCAGTTGTCACAGTCCGTCCGTTTCCCTTGCTCGACCCTCGAATCCCTCGCCGAGGCGGTCGACCGAAATTCTATGACACGAACCTCCGGGCCCGCCGAGTGCCCTCAGTGTGCGCTGCCGCCGGGAGGCCGGCCGTGGTAGCTCAGGTGCAGCCGGATCCGCGATTTGGGATCCCGGTAAAGTCGCAGCTCCTTGGCCGTGATCATCCACAACAGTCCCACGGCGAAGGCGATGATCCCCGAGGCGGCTCCGACGACGAGCGCCATCCGCGGTCCGAAGGCATCGGCGACCCAGCCGGCTAAGGGGGCGCCGATCGGGGTGCCGCCCATGACGACGGCCGCGTAGATCGCCATCACTCGACCGCGGTAGTTCGGCGCGGTGGTCGTCTGCACGTAGGCATTCGCCGAGGTCATCATCGTCAGTGACGAGAAACCGACGAACATGAGCGAGGCGGCGAAGAGGTAGTAGTCGGGCATCAGCGATGCCACACCCACCGCCACTCCGAAGCCGCCTGCGGCGCCGAAGACGAAGCGCAGCCGGGGTTTCTCCCGCCTGGCCGAGACCAGTGCTCCGGTCACGGACCCGATGGCCATGACGGAGTTGAGCAGACCGAAGCCGCTGGCGTCCTTGCCGAACTCGATCTTCGCCATCGTCGCCGTGTAGATGTTGAAGTTGAATCCGAAGGTCGCGATGACGAACAGCACGACGAGCACGACCGTGATGTCCGGGCGCCTGCGCAGGTATTTCAGTCCGCCGAGCACCCCGCCTGCACCGCGCCGACCAGAGGGATGCAGCTTCGATCGGTCCAACCGCAGCAGCACGGTCAGCGTCGCCGCGAAGCCGAGCCCGCTGATGAGGAAGACGGGACCGGGACCGATGACAGCGGTGAGCACACCGGCCACGGCCGGACCGATCATGCGGGCGCCGTTGAAGGACGCCGAATTGAGGCTGACGGCGTTGGGCAGCAGCTTCTCACCGACGAGTTCGGAGACGAAGGCCTGCCTGGCCGGGTTGTCCAGGGTCGTGAGCATCCCGAGCGTGAACGCGAGCACGTAGACGTGCCAGAGGACGATGACGTCGGTGATGGTGAGGACGAAGAGGACGAGTCCGATGAATCCCAGCAGCGCCTGGGTGACCATGAGCAGACGCCGTTTGTCGAACTTGTCGACGAGGTTGCCCGCGAACGGGAACATGATCAGCTGCGGGCCCAGCTGCAGAGCCATGGTGATGCCCAATGCTGATGCGTTGTTGTCCGTGAGCATGGTCAGGACGATCCAGTCCTGCGCCGTGCGCTGCATCCATGTCCCGGTGTTGGAGATCAGGGCACCGGCGAACCAGTGCCGGTAGTTCGGCTCCGACAGCGACCGGAACATCTGGGACATCGAGTGGTTCAGCCCTCCTGGAACTCGAGCTCGCCGGAGTAGTCGTCGACGACGGCTTCGGCAGGCTCGTTATTCGGCCGTCTCACATCGGTCTCCGAATGCGCCCCGCACCCGGATTCGAGTCCGACCACACGCCCGTCGAACGGTGACCACGCATTGGCGCAGACCCCGAACTTCTGGCGCAGCGATCCGGCGATCGGCATGAGGTAGCCGCAGCTGCCGCAGTGTCCGGCCGCGCGTGAGGCGAACTCGCTGTCGGGGCCCGCGTCGGATTCCGCCCACCGGCTCGCCGCCGCACTCAGCCCGTCGGAGGAGAGCACGCGTTCACGGCCGAGACCGAATTCGAAGTTCGCGATCTGGTCGACGTTGTCTGCGGAATTGTCCTCGGTCTGCTGGAAGCCCGGCTGCAGGTTCGGGTCCTGGTCGAGCTTCGGCAGGGTGTCGCGCGGACCCATATCGCCGGGTTCGAGCCGTTCTTCCCACGGCACCCATTCGGGGGCGACGAGGGCGTCGGGGCCGGGCAGCAGCGCGGTTTCGCAGACCGTGACCTTCTTCGCCCGCGGAGCGCGGGCGAGTACGGCCACCCACCGCCACCCGCGATAGGTCGGGTCGGTGCACACGAAGTAGTGGGTGACCAGACGGGTCGCCTCGGCCACCGTGCCCAGGTGTTCGCCGACGACGGCGGTGCCGGCCACCTCGGTGATGGCGGTGCGGGCGATGTCGATCGCCGCGGCCAGCTGGGTGTCGAGGACGACCTTGTCCGTGCCCGAGCGTGTGCGCCCGGTCTTCGTCCCCTTCGCCGAGGCGGTCGTGGCGGAATCCGCGGCGACCGCGCTTGCCGCGGCGGTCGGCTCGACGGCGGCGGCGGGCACATCAGCGCCGGGGGTCGCCTCGGTGGTCTGTTCGGCGTCGTTCTCGACGGGCGCGGCGGTCTGCCGGGCCAGCCAATCACTGAACAGTGATGACATCAGGACTCCAAATCGTCGGCAATCGCCCGCAGCAGGCTGGCGACCTTGTTCCCATGGGTGGGGTCGGGGTAACGACCGTGCTGCAGTCCGTTGTTGAGGTCATCCAGTACTTTGATGACATCTTCAACCATAACTGCCATGTCCGCTGCCGGGCGTCGGCGGGCTTTGGCAACCTTGGTCGGAGTGGTCAGGGGGCGGGCCTTGAGCACCTGCGCTCCGCGGCGGGAATCGACGACATCGTATTCGAGTCGGGTGCCCTTGGTGACGTCGACCCCTTCGGGCAGCACGGAGGAATGGAGGAAGGCCTGCGAGCCGTCCTCGGCGATGACGAAGCCGAAGCCCTTGTCGGCATCGAACCATTTCACGCGTCCGGTGGGCATGATGTCCTTTCTGTCTGGTCGTACCCGCGGTGGCGGGCTGATCGTACGGTGCCCGCTGCTGCGGGCTGTGTGTCGGTCGGCTGCGGAATAGGATTCCGCAGCCGGGAAGCTGGTCGGATGGTCGGTCAGTGTGCAGGTCAGAATCAGTGTGCAGGTCGGTGCGAGTGTGCAGGTCGGTGCGATCGTGTGCCCTGATGGCCGGCGGTGCCGTCCGTGGGGCTGAGGGCATCGAATCGGCGATGAGATCTCCGGCTCGCTCACCTGCTCAGGCCGTGAGCACTGTGCCGGTGAGCGCCTGATCGGCGGCGGGAGATCACGGGCACCTGCGCGACCCCGGTGGTCGGCCGCCTCGGCGAGGTGGGGGTTCGCACCGCCTCGATCACACTGTGCGGGAGGGCTTCATGCCCGTCCCCGACCCTGCGGGGTGAGCGGCATGAACGGTGGTATCAGCGGTGGCCCACCCCGGTCTGTCTGCGTCGGATGGCGGCTCGGATCATGGCCACGCAGGCGAGGATGACGGCGATGGGCACGAGGATCATGGGCAGATAGGTCAGCAGCGAACTGGGGGTCAGTCCCATCCAGGCCTGACCGAGGACGCCGATGAGACCGAGCGCCCCGATGGCTGCGGCGGCAACCGCGGCGACGACGATGGCTGTGTCGACTCGAGTGGCTGACAATGCGCGTCCTTCCGTCCGATCTCTGATCCGTAATCTGCCCCTCCATTGTACCCCTCGCGATAGACTGATCTGCGATGTCCATGACCTTCAGCCAGTGGCTGTCCCACAGTGCAGATGCCGAGTTCGAGTCCTTCGTCCGGACGCGACGCGACCTCCTCCAACCCGAGTCCCCGACGATGGCGGCCCTGGCCGCGGCCGCGTCCTCACGCATCGGGGTCTCCCGCGGCATCGAAGCCCTCGATGCGGGCACGCTCGAGGTCTTCATCGCCCTGGCCAAGGCGGCCCGGACGACGCCGGAGATCGACGTCGCGGGCATTCCGCATATCGATCCTGCCCTCGCCGAGGCGGCCCTGCCCCGACTGCGCGACCTCGGCCTGGCATGGCCCGCCGGTGGGGACCGGGACGGTGCTGGGTCGGCGGGATCTGCTGGGTCTGCTGGGTCTGCTGGGTCTGCTGGGTCTGCTGGGTCTGCTGGGTCTGCGGTTGCGGGCGTGTGGAAGATCCAGTCCGAGGCCATCACCCTGCTGCCGACCTCGGCAGCCGAATCCTCCCGGGCCCATCCGTGGCAGATCGATGAGCCGTCGATCGATTCGAGCACGGCCGCGATCGGCCAACCGCTCATCCACAACAGCGAACAGGCCGCCGTTGCCGAGGTCATCTCATCTCTGCGCGGGCTCGTCGATGAGCTCGCTGCCTCCCCGATCTCCCGGCTGACCAGCGGCGGCATCTCGAAACGGGATGTCTCCCGACTCGCCCGCACCCTCGAACTGGGTCTCGAGCAGACGATCACCCTGCTGCAGGCGGCGAAGTCGCTGCACCTCATCGGAGTCCTCGACGATGCGCTCGATCCGCAGTGGACGGCTGCCGATGATGCCGATTCCGCCCTCGCCGGTGATCGTGCCGACCTGTGGGCGGGCCTGGTCGGGGCCTGGCTGCGCGACCTGCTCGACGTCACGCAGCTGGCGGCCGGCGCAAGCGAGAACGAACGGCTGACCGTGCTCGCCGCCCCGAAGAAGTCCCTGTTCAAGGGGTACGGGCTGTCGGTGCCGGCGATGCCGCTGCTGCGTTTCGCCGTGCTCTCGGTCCTGCACGACATCGGCCTGGGTACGGCACGGTCGGCAGGGTGGATCCATGCCGAGGTGCTGCGTCGTCATCCGCTGCTGCCGGCCCACGAGTTCGCGATGACCGAGGCCGTTCTCCACACGTGCGTCACCGTGGGGCTGGCGACGACACCGCTGCAGCAGCCGGATCATTTCGGACCGAGCCGGTTCGGTCTCCGCCTGGCCGCCGGATTGGATCGGGCGATGGCCGAGCATGCAGCACAGGACCCCTCGATCCTGCCCCTGGGCGTGTCCGTCGAGGCTCTGACCGTGCCCGGGGATGTCATCGCCGCGGTCACCGAGGGGCTCGGCGCCGAGGTCGATACGGTGCTCATCCAGTCCGATCTCACCGCCGTGGCCACCGGCCCGATCGAACCGCGGGTCCACCATATTCTGCGCAAGTACGCCGTCGTCGAGGCGCGCGGTCAGGGCACCGTCTATCGCATCGACGCCGAGACCATCGAGGACACGATGCAGGCCGGGCTCACCCCGGAGGAGGCGTTGGCCGAACTCGCCGAGATCAGTGCCGAAGAGCTGCCGTCGACGCTGGAGTTCCTTGTGCAGAACACGGCTTCGAAGCTGCGGAGGGTGCGGGTGGCCGGCGCCCGGTCGGTGCTCATCGTCGACGATCCGGTCGACCTCGATGTCATCCTCTCCGATCAGGCGATGATGCCCGCCGGACTCGAACGTCTGGCCCCGACCGTGGCGATCGCCCAACTGGGCCCGGAGCGGACGATGCATCTGCTCGAGGCCTCCGGTCATCACGCTCTGCTGCATTCGGCGGCCGGTCCCGTGCGCAAACGCCGGGTGATCACCGAATCGGAACCCGAGGTCAGCGTCAGGCGACGTCCCCGGGTCAGTGACGGCCACCTCGGCGAATATATTCGGATCCTGCGGTCCGCACCCGCAACGGCCACACCGGTGAGCACGGATGAGCCTTTGGGCCATATGGACCGTCTGCGGGAAGCGGCGGAGACGAAGCAGCGCGTGCTCATTCGGATCGCGGATTCCCACGGCAAGGAGCGGACGATCGAGATGCTGCCGGCCACCCTCAACGCCGGCCGCGTCCGCGGAGTGGTGACGACCACCGGCGCCGAGGCGTCCCTGTCCGTCGCCCGCATCGTCTCCGTACACCCCTCCCCCTAATTGCTACCTGACG
>NZ_JAJB01000054.1:0-4583 GCF_000583215.1 Brevibacterium sp. VCM10 | reverse complement strand
GCGAATTCCATTCGGGGCTCATCATCCCGCACTATGATGCCGCTCCCGCCCACGCCGAGACGATGGAGCCGGGAATGATCTTCACGATCGAGCCGATGCTCAACCTCGGCACCATCGACTGGGACGTCTGGGACGATTCCTGGACCGTGGTGACGAAGGATCGCAGGCGTTCCGCCCAGTTCGAGCACACGCTGGCGGTGACCGAGTCCGGCGCCGAGATCCTGACCCTGCCCGACGCCCACACCGCGATCGCCGCGGGACCCGCACACGAGGAGAGATGAGATGAGCACAGAGGCCTCCCCCCGCTTTGCGATCGGCATCGACATCGGCGGGACCGGGATCAAGGCGGCCCTCGTCGACACAGTGACCGGCAAGCTGCCGTTCAAGCGGCTGCGCGAGCTCACCCCGAAGCCGAGCACCCCGGATGCCGTGGCGGCCACGATCACCACGCTGCTCCATGCGCTCAGTGAGCGTGCCGTGGAGCTCGAACTCGTCGCCGACCGTGCCGCTCTCGATTCCCTGCCGGTCGGCTGCGGATTCCCCGGCGTCATCCGCGAAGGACGCGTCGAATACACGGCGAACCTCGACCAGAGTTGGATCGGTTCGCCCATCGCCGAGATCATCGCGGAGAGCACGGGCCGTACCGTGTACTTCCTCAACGACGCCGATGCCGCCGGCCTGGCCGAGATGATCTTCGGCGCCGGACGCAAGCATCGGAAGAAGACGGTGCTGCTGACGACTCTGGGCACGGGGATCGGAACTGCACTGTTCACTCAGGGCCGGATGGTGCCCTACACCGAACTCGGTCATATCGAGATGAACGGGGCCGACGCCGAAACGCAGGCCGCGGAATCGGTCCGGACCCGGCTGGGACTTTCCTATCCGGAATGGGCGGCCCGGCTGCAGCAGTACTATTCGCAGATCGAACTGCTGGTTGCTCCGGACGTCATCATCGTCGGCGGCGGAGTCTCGAAGTCCCATGACCAGTATCTGCCGCTCATCAAGACGCGAGCGAAGCTCAAGCCGGCGAAGCTGTACAACAACGCCGGAATCGTCGGGGCTGCGATGGTCGCGGCCCAAGACGGGAAGGCGAAGATCCGTCGCAGAATGTCGTGATTGGGGCGCCGCAGCTGACCATGAGGGTGAGGACAGGTCACCGATAAGCCGGGTTCTGTCGACGAGTCGGTCGCCCTTCTCGCCTGACGGTCATCTATCTGGGACCGATGTTGCCACCGGCCTCAAGCAATCCACCCGACGACTCGGCGAGCAGCCTCGAACGTCGTCTGTCTGATCTTGCTCCGGATGGGGTTTACCCAGCGGCGACGGTCACCCGCCGCCCTGGTGGTCTCTTACACCACCGTTTCACCCTTACCCAGTCGGAACTGGGCGGTCTGCTTTCTGTTGCACTGGCCCGCGGGTCGCCCCGGGTGGGTGTTACCCACCATCCCTGCTCTGTGGAGCCCGGACGTTCCTCAGCCCTCGTGAAGAGAGCCGCGACCGTCTGGTGACCTGTCCTCAAGCATCCCAGTGTAGTCGCTCGGCGAGGCCCCCAGGCACACGGCACCGACAAGCAGCGGAGGCCGGACATCGAACGTGATCAACCTCATCCGCACCCGGTCTCAGCCGCGACAGTGCGTGATCATACGATGGGGTGGTGAAGATCCTGCTGCCGCCCTCCGAGGGCAAGACCCCGTCGTCATCCGGCCCCACGCTCGACCTCGACAGTCTCTCGGCTCCGGAGCTCACCACGAAGCGCAAACGTGTGCTCGCTGCGCTGAAGAAGGTGTCGAAGCGTCGAGATGCCCTCGAGAAACTCGGCGTCGGCGCGTCGCTGACCGCGGACGTCGAACGCAACACGATTCTCGACGAGATCCCCTGTGCTCCCGCACTGCTCACCTATTCCGGAGTGCTCTATGAAGCGATGGGTGCTGGCGAACTGGTGGCGCAGTCGAACGATGACGATAAGCTGCGGCACCGCCTCCACGACGTCCACGTCTTCTCCGCCCTGTTCGGCCGAGTGCACGGACTCGACGCGATCCCCGCTTACCGACTGGCGATGAAGACCGATCTGGGAACCCTGGGAAAGCTGACATCCTATTGGAAGCCGATTCTGGCGAAGTCCTGTTCCCTCGATCCCGCCGAGGTGGCCCTCGACTGCCGTTCGAGCGATTACCGTACCGTGTGGCCGGGTCCCGCCGATCAGGTCGTCACCATGGGTGCTGTGTCCGTCAGTGGTGGGAAGCGTCGCGTCGTCTCCCACTGGGCGAAGTTCTACCGCGGCGAGTTCGCCGGTCGACTGCTCTCCGACGATCGATCCCTGCCGGAGACCATTGATGACCTTGTGTCTCGGGCTGCGGAACTCTATGAGGTCGAATTCACTGCATCGACGAAATCAAAGCCGGCGAATCTCATGATCGTCCTCCGCGACTGAGACGCGTGGCAACGACGATCCCGTCCTTCAGGGGTGTCGAGATCGGTCGAGACAGGATCAGCTGCGACGCAGCAGCACCGCTTCGCACTCTTCGCATTCATAGGTTTCGTTGACGTCGGCGCCGAGCATCTCATGCCAGACAGCACCGCCGATCTCCTGACCGCACGCCTGACAGTTGGGTCCATTCAGCAGTGCGGCTCCGGGACCGCCTTGCCGGACATTGTCATCGAACGCTGACAGCAGCTGCTGCGGCATTTCGCTCCTCGCGCCCGACGCCGCGGATTCGTTCTCGGCGATGAGTTCCCGCAGTTCGGCTTTCCTGTCCTTCACCGCGGTCTGCACCTCTTTGCCGGAGGCCGTGACCTCGGCGATCCGGTCATCGACTGCCGCGAGTTCGTCTTCAGCGGCTTCGAGCTTCTCCATCTCCTCCAGCTGCGATTCTTCGAGCTCGGCGACCCGAGCTTCGTGACCAGCGATCTCCTCTTGCAGATTCACCATGTCTCTGCTGGTCAGACCGGTGCCGTCGTTGAGCTCGGCGGTCTTCTTCTCGACCTTCGATCGCTGTGCCTCGATGAGACGGGTGGCTTCGGCGATGGCCTCCTGGTGGCCGTCGACGACCGCAGCGGCCTCGGTCCGCTTCTCGCCGAGCTCCTTGTGACGAGAGATGAGCTCCTGGAGTTCCTCAGCCCGTCTCGGATTGTCGTGTTCGAACTGCAGGGCGCGCCCGTGGGCGGTGAGCTCGATGAGGGTCTGCAGCGCAGTTCTCTGGCTGTCGGTGATGAGCATCGTCGGTCTCCTTGTCAGTACCGTTCGACCCAGGGGTCGGTGTTGACCGCCGAGTGCTGCAGCGAGACAGCGAACCCCCGCCGGGCGAATTCGGTTTCGAGCGCCTCGGCCGCCGCATTCAGCCAGACTGTCTCAGACGCCCAGTGGGAGACGTCGATGAGCGAGAGTCCACGCTCGCGACGATTCGCCGTGTCAAGAGCCTCGGTGGCCGGATGATGGCGGAGGTCTGCGGTCACGTAGACGTCGGCGCCGCTGGCCCGGACCTCGTCGAACAGAGAGTCGCCGGCGCCGCCGCAGACCGCGACACGGGTCGCTGTCGCAGCCGGGTCGCCGGCGATGCGCACACCTGTCGTGGTGCGCGGCAGCTGCGTCGCCAGTCGCCTGGCGAGGTCGCGAACCGGTGTGGGCCGGTCGAGATCGCCGACGCGTCCGATTCCTGTCGCCGGCGAGCCGCGTTCCGAATCGTCAGCGCCGGAGTGTGCGGCCAAGGGCCGCGCATCCTCGATGCCCAGAAGCGAGATGAGCACATCTGAGACTCCGCCACGAGCCGAATCGGCGTTCGTGTGCGCATTGAACAGAGCAATGTCGTTGCTGATGAGAGTGTGGACGGCCCCGCCCTTGAGCGTTGCGGCGTTGACCGACTTCACGGGTTTGAGCATGAGCGGGTGATGGTTGAACACGAGGTCCGCACCGAGGACGACAGCCTCGGCGATCACGGCGTCCATCGGATCAAGAGCCAGCAGGATCGACCGGACCTCGGAGTCCGGGTCGCCGACAGCCAGTCCTACGGAGTCCCAGGGCTCGGCCAGAGCCGGCGGCCACAGCGAGTCGAAGACCTCAACGCAGTCACTCACCTTCGGATGTCTCATGCCCCCCACACTATTACATCGGGGTCGGTGATCATGGCCCGGAATCCGGCAATTGGGAACACCCCGAGGATGACGAAGAGATCGGCGGACGATTTTCCGGGAACGTGATTCAGATCATATATTTGGGCCATGACAACTACAGGCACCTCCTCCGAATCACCCGTCATCAGAAACTCGTCCACGGTCTCGGACCTCATCCGACGCAGCGCTGGTCGTGTCCCCACCGACACCGCCATCGAGTTCGGCGACCGGACCTGGACCTATGCTGAGCTCGACGCCGCCGTGACCGCGGTGGCTCGCGAACTCGTCCGTCTCGGTGCGACGAAGGGCGACCGGGTCGCCGCCTATGGGAAGAACTCCGATCTCTTCGTCCTCCTCTATCTCGGCTGCGCCCGTGCCGGGTTCATCCATGTGCCGGTCAACTATCAGCTCAAGAACGACGAGCTCGACTACATCCTCAGCAACTCCGGTGCCGAGATCGTCTTCGCCGACGCCGA
>NZ_JAJB01000053.1:0-1180 GCF_000583215.1 Brevibacterium sp. VCM10 | reverse complement strand
GTCGCCGATGAGGCCTCGCAGCGGGTCGTCGACGAGATCGAGGGTGTGCGCACCGCTGCGATGGACAAGCCGGTCGAGCCGGTCGTCATCGAGAAGGTCGACATCACCGCGAAGTGAATCACTGTCCGCAGAGGACCACTGAGTACCATGGTGTGATGGACACACCTGAGGAGGGCTCGGCACGGGAAACCGGCCGGGCCCTCTCTGCATCCCCGCCGCTGATCACCCGCACGCTCCTCATCGTCACCATCGTGGCTTTTCTCGCGGAGCTCATACCCGGCCTCGACTTGCTGCGGCGGCTGAGCTTCGTTCCCGCGCTCACGCTCGACCAGCCGTGGCGGGTGCTCTCGGTCGCACTCGTCCACGAGGAGCCCTCACCGTTCCACCTGCTGGCGAACATGATCGGGCTGTTCTTCTTCGGATCCTTCGTCGAACGAGCCCTGGGGCATTGGACGTTCCTGACCGTCTACATCATCGGCACCGCCGGCGGTTCGGCCATGGTGCTCCTGTTGGCCGACCCCTTCAGCGTCGATTGGGTGACGAACCACATCGGTGCGTCGGGTGCGGTGTTCGCGATCGTCGGGGTCCTCTTGGCCCCGACTCGTCGACTCGACCGAAACATCGCCGGGGTTCTCGTGTTCGTCGCGCTCAACTTCGGCTATGGACTCCTCGTTCCGGGGGTGTCCTGGGAGTCCCACCTCGGCGGGCTGATCACCGGATTCGTCCTCGGCTGTGCGGGGCTGCTGGGACCACAGCGGTCCCGGACGTTCGTGTTCACGGCGAGCTCGGTCGGCCTGGTGGTGCTCATGGCGGTCGGCGGGGCGTGGAAGATGGCCGGCCTCGGGCTGTGAGCGCGGACCGGGCTCCGCTCCCTGTCTCGGTCTCTGAGTTCGAGACGATCGGCAGGTGCGGAGAGCCTCCTCGGCGTTGTCAGGCTTTTACCAGACAAAAGCCGATCTGTGTGCACTCCGCAGTGGAAAATTCATTGTCCACAAGCTCTATCCACAAGGTGGATAACTTACACGCGTGTGTTTAGCCTCGTCAGAGGCCTAAAATAAGTTTTCCACAAGCGACGCACCCGGCTTGGGTATAACTCGGTGCTTGTGGATTGCTGACGGGAACTGCGAATGCCGGAACGCGTGGGGGACCCGCTGAATGCAGATTGTCTGGTCGATCCGCG
>NZ_JAJB01000052.1:0-2235 GCF_000583215.1 Brevibacterium sp. VCM10 | reverse complement strand
GCCGAGGCGGCCGACCGCTCGAACTCACCCCGCCGCACGAAGCCGGTCGACTCAATCGATGCGGATGCGGGCACCGAGGACCCGCAGACTCCGCGGGAATCGGACTGAACATCGAGTTCTGGACCAGTCATCGGGTTCAAACTCGAGTACCTGTTCAGAACCCGATTGAACCGGCCCCACGTCAACGCTCGGGCCGACCGGGGTCAGGCACTCAACGGGCCGGGAATGCAGAAGTGCCGCAACCTCGCCTGAGCGATGCTGCGGCACTTTCCCATGGTCGGGATAGCGGGATTCGAACCCACGACCTCCTCGTCCCGAACGAGGCGCGCTACCAAGCTGCGCTATATCCCGTGACCAGGAACTACTATAGCGATGGGAACGCGATCTGAAAAATCGGGACGGTCCACTTCGGAAGAATGAAAGGTATGTCTCATTGGCACTGACAGCCGAAAGCATCACCACCACTGCTCTGACCATCCTGTCGCACTACGGTCTCGGCGATCTGTCCATGCGCCGACTCGCCCGTGAACTCGAGGTTCAGCCCTCGGCGCTGTACTGGCACGTCAAGGACAAACAGTCCCTTCTCATCCTCATCTCCCGCCGCCTCAAGGCCGAAGTCGATGCCCTCAGTCCCGCCGTCACGGATCCACTCGCCGCGGCCATGTCGCTGCGCGAGGTGCTGCTGAAATACCGCGACGGAGCCGAGATCGTGCTGCTCGGCTATTCCATCGCACCGGCAGACGTCACGCCTGAAGCTTTGGCAGCCGATCGGCTGGGTGCCGAACTCTCTCACGGAATCCTCACGCTCACGCTCGGCGCCGTGGCCGTCGAACAGAACCGCAGGCTCTTCGCGATCGACCCCGCCGCTGCGGCAGAGAATTTCGCCGCCAATGCCTCACTCCTGCTGCGATCTTCCCGGTGACCGCCTTGACCGGCACACTCATCGCCGTCGATCCCGTTTCGCCGCTCACCTCCGGATGTGGCATACTGATCAAGCGCTGTCGCAGTCGACGACGACGCAGGTGGGGCCTATAGCTCAGTTGGCTAGAGCATCTCGTTTACACCGAGAGGGTCGGGGGTTCGAGTCCCTCTGGGCCCACCGTCAAGGCATCCCGTGTTCACGGGGTGCCTTTTCCATATTCCGACCCAACTCACCAGCCCAGATCGGCACGTCCGATCCACGCAGGTCCGACCCCGCCGCCCCGAACCTCGCCGAGGCGACCACGGGGTCGATCACCCCCTGTCGATCTCCGTGCGGATCGTGAGCAGGAACGCCGCATCGGTCAACGCCTCCACCGAGTGCTTCTGCCCGGGAATGGCGATGAGTTCTCCCGCACCCAGTTCCCATGATTCGTCGGCAGTCACCACCCGCACCCGGCCCGTGACGACGTGCAACGTCGCTTCCGGTGGAGAATCATGTTCTGCGAGTTCTGCACCCGCTCGCAGAGTGAGCAGGGCCTGCCGAAGATAGGTTCCGACGAAGACACCCTTGGCGGCCCTTCCGCTGCGTGCCCCTCGCGCCTTCTCCAACAGCTCTGCGCTGAGGGTCTCCAGGTTCTGTGCGGACGCTTGTTCGGTCATCGTGAATTCCTTCCTCAGTGGTGTACAGCTCGGAGGCTTGCTTCCTTCCTCAGCGTAATCTCGATTTCCTACTGTGGTGATAGCTTCGAAGAGGAATCAGCGAAGCGACTGAAAGGCGCGCCGTGGCAGACGAACCCGTCATCGATGTCCGGACCATACCGAAGCCGGAGCGGCATCCGCTCATCATCAGAGCGTATGAGGAACTCGAGATCGGCACCGGCCTGATCCTCATCAATGATCACCCACCCGAGGGTCTGCGTGCGGAGTTGGTCCGCGAGTTCGCCGGTGCGGTCGGTTGGGAGCCGTTGGAGAGCACAGAGGGTGAAGCTCGGGTGCGCATCGTCCGTCGCGCCGGCACACCGGCCCCTCGCGTGGTCCTCGACGTCACCGAACTCAGCGATACCGCCGAGGACTCCGGATCCGTCTGGCAGCTGCCGGCACAGCGCCGTGACCTCGACGCGAATGTCATCGTGCTGGCCCCGGGTGGTGAGATCCGCGAACATACCGGTCCGTCTCTCGACGTCCTCATCCACATCCTCGCCGGTGCGGGCACTCTTGAGACCGAAACGGGAACGATCGACCTGTCCCCCGGTCAGATCGTATGGCTGCCCCGTAAGTCCCGCCGTCGATTCCTGGCCGACGCCGAGGCGGGAC
>NZ_JAJB01000051.1:0-29727 GCF_000583215.1 Brevibacterium sp. VCM10 | reverse complement strand
ACGCTAAGGTGAGCGGTCGGTGAGCACGAACGTAGCTGAGGTGAGCGGTCGACGCTAGCGTGCGCGGTCGGCGCCCGCCCATCACGCCACGGCGACGACCACACCGGCCGCCACGAGCAGCACGAAATAGCCCCAGGCGTGGAGGAATTCGGGGATCTTCGGCACCCGGCGGCGCAGGAACACGATGATCGGCAGTCCGCCGATGAGCAGCGCCGCGGCCGCCACCAGGTCGAGTGATCCCACGATGCCCGGGGCGTCGATCGCGGCCGGGGTCAGGATCGTCACGAGCACGGCCGGGCTCATGATCACCAAGGTCAGCGGATTGGCCAGGGTCGTGGCCACGGTCATCGTCGCCCCGGACCGACGCATCATCGGCACCGTCATCACCGATCCGCCGACGCCGAGGAACGACGCCAGCCCACCGATCGGCACACCCCAGACCGCTGCGATTCCGCGGCCTCCCTCACTGGGCTCACCGGGCGCACCGGCCACCACGCCGCCCCCGCGTGTCCCGTCGCCGACGCCTTTATCGCCTGCGGGCGCGTCGAAGACCACGCTCTTACGCCGGAAGAACCCGGGCCGAACGAGCAGATCGATGGCCGTGGCCGCGATATACGCGACGAACCCCCACTGCAGCAGCACTTCCGGAGCGAACCTTCCCGCGAACGCACCCAGTCCTCCCCCGAGCGCGAGCAGTCCAAGCAGCCACCACCGCCCCGTCAGGTGGGCGAGCGTGGATCGTTTCGTCGACACCGTCGCGACGATTGCGTTGACGAGCATCACCAGCGCCGAGGTGGCCGCCGCCACCCGTGCCGTGTCCTGTCCGAGGTCCGCATCGACGAGGGTGATGATCGGGACCGTGACGAAGCCGCCGCCGAACCCGAAGAGCACGGTGGTCAGGCCGACGAAGCAGCCGATGAGAACCAGCCCGAGGAACTCCATGCCCTCAGAGTTTCAGAGTCGGGCGATGAGCAACGGTTGGGTCACGGCTCCAACGTAGCCGATCTCGTCGGCCAGGTCGCCATTGGCGACACCACGACCGTCGGGCCCGACATGGGTGCGGGCATTCATGTTCAGCCATTCGGACTTCGGTTCCCGTGCGAACGTCAGCGACAGCGACGGTGGGATGAACGTCCACTCGCCAAACGGCAGGGCCGACGAGACACCGTTCGCCGAGTCCGCCACGATGACGAAGCGCTGAATCGGGCTGGTTTGTTCACCCGCGACGAGCGGGATGCGCGGGCGTACCCAGACGTCGGCCGCCCCAAGTTCCTGGAGACCGCCGGAGACGAAGCGCCACTCGATAGCACGCCCGTAGCCCCAGTCGGGGCTGATGCCGGGGAAGTACTTCTGCTCCTGCGGTTCCGGCACCGAGGATGTGTCGAAGTTCGCAGCCACCTCGGCGCTGGATTCGGGTGTCGAGCGCATCCGCCACGCGGTTGCGGTGACGGCAAGACGGTCTTCGGCCCAGAGTTTGGCTTCGACGAGTTCGATGCGCTTTCCGGGCCTCACGATCGTCGCCTCGGTGCGGATGCGGCCTTGCGGGATGGGTCCGAGCATGTCGATCGTCAACCGGCCGATGCTCATCGCCTCGTCTTCGCGAACGCGTTCGACGGCCCTGGCGAGCAGCGCCGCGGGCGGCCCGCCGTGCTGCATCCGTTCGTCCCACGGGCTCGTCGTGGCCCGGGTCGAGTCGAATTCGTTCTCACCGCGCGGGCGGTAGAAAGCCTCGGGCAGTGGTGTGACCTCGTTGTCTGTCACGCGTCCTCCTCAATCGTTCGTTAAGTACTCAGGCTATTGCCTCTCTGCTTTCGCGGCGAAGGCGAGCGCGCGTTCGTCGACCGCGGTTCTCCCGCCATCGGGCACAGCTCCTTCCTCAACCGGGGAGGCCACCTCGGCGACGATGTCGTTGAGGAACCCGCAGGCCAGCATGTCCTCCGCGCTGAACCGGTTGCCGGTGAGGACGAATTCGGTCGCTTTCGTCCAGCCCATGAGGCGGTGGAGGTTGACCGATTCGAGTACCGAAGGGATGCCGATGCGCACTTCGGGCATCGAGTACCAGGAGTCGCTGCTGCCGATGCGGAAGTCCGCGGCTGCGGCGATCTCGGCGGCAGCGCCGATACAGTAGCCGTCGATCGCCACGGCGACCGGCAGTGCGCAGGTTTTGATGGCTTCGCAGACCTCGCCGAGGCGGCTGATCGTCTCGTAAGCCTGCGACGCGCTCGTGTGCGCGAACTGGGCCGTGTCCATTCCTGCCGAGAACCCCCGCCCGCCGGCCGAGGTGAGGAGAACCGCGCGCAGTTCCTCATCTGCACTCGCTTCGGTGAATGCGTCGATGAGTTGGCCGAGCATCTCTTCAGTCAGCGCAATCGCCTGGTCCCGGTTGTCGATGGTGATGGTCAGGACGTCGTCGGTGCGGCCTTGCCTGATCATGCGGGACTCCTGTCGTTGAGCGGTTCCCGGCAGTTCTGGATCACCGCGGCGACGCCGGGCACTGAGTTGGCTCATTCCCAGAACCTGCTCGACTCGCTCCCGCCCCTGTCCAGGCATCCCGCCCTGCAACCACCTGTTGTATCCAAGATGGATGCAAGATAGGGTGAGTGAGTCTTAACCACCGCGACGACGTGAGACCACTATGACCAGCCACATCCGCGAACAGGCCAAACTCATCACTGCCCAGCTCCTCTCGGGAGCCGGCATCGCCTCCGGGTATGCCGTCGGCGGACTGCTCGCCGAAGAGATCACCGGCCAGACCTCGATGGCCGGATTCGCGCAGATGAGCGTCATCCTCGGCGCCGGGCTCATCGCCTACCCTCTCGCCGTGCTCGCCGGACGCTCCGGCCGCCGCAAGGCGCTGACCTTGGGCTTCGGCATCGGCACGCTCGGCGCCGTGGTCGTCCTCATCGGCGTCGCCCTGCAGTTCCTTCCCCTGTTCATGCTCGGAATGATGATGTGCGGGTCCTCCACCGCCTCCGGGCTGCAGGCCCGCTACGCCGCCGTCGACCTCGCCGACCCGGCCGCCGCCGGTCGGGCGATGTCCCTGGTGGTGTGGGCGACGACCATCGGCTCCGTCCTCGGCCCGAGCTTCACCGCCCCCGGCGCCCACCTCGGCGAGACACTGGGTATGAACGGCCTGGCCGGGCCCTACCTCATCTCGATGGTCGCGTTCGCGTTGGCCACGCTGTCGGCCTCGACGCTGACGAAGACTGTGGCAGCCGGCACCGACCATCCGGACGAACCCGGACTCGGCGATCCCGGCCACACCAGCGAGGTCACGACCGAGGGCAACGGCGGGGCCGCCTCGGCGAAGGATTCCGCCTCTGCGAGCGGTTCCACACCGACCAACAGATCCACCACCGAGGCGACCGCCGCTGCCCCGATGAAACTCGGCGAAGCGCTGCGCTTCGCTCTGGCCCGCCCGGTGCCGCTGTTCGCAATGGTCACGATCATCGCGGGGCAGATGATGATGACCAACGTCATGGTCATGACCCCGGTGCACATGGATCATCAGGAGTTCAGCCTCGGCGCGATCGGCATCGTCGTGAGCATCCACATCGCCGGGATGTACGCCCTGTCCCCCGTGTTCGGCTGGATGGCCGACCGGTGGGGTTCGGGCGTCGTCATCGCAGGTGGGGCCGGTATCTTCGTCCTCACGATCGTCCTCGGCGTCATCGATGCGGTGGCCCCGGAGTCGTCGATGGTGCTGCTGTCGATCGCTCTGGTTCTGCTCGGAATCGGGTGGTCGATGTTCCTCATCGGCGGCTCGTCCCTGCTGACCGCCTCGGTGCCGGCGCATGCGAAGGTGCCGCTGCAGGGGGCTTCGGATTCGGCGATGAACCTCGGCGGGGCGCTCATGGCGGCGATGGCCGGGTCCGTGCTCGGCGCGGGCGGGTTCCTGTGGATCAACCTCATGGCCACGTTCGTCCTGCTCATCGCCGTCGGATTCTCGATCCGCGCGATCCCGCTCATGAGCTGGCCCAGACGCCGCACTGCCGGCCTTGCCGAGGCGGCCGACGAGCCACCGGAAGCACCGCCCCAGCCCGGCAGGGTCACCGCCGCAGAGGGCACGGACAGTCACAACGAGGGCCGGGGATGAGCAGAGGATCCGAATCGCAGAGCGCGGCCGAACGCGCGTATTCCCACATCCGCGGCCAGATCCTCGACGGCGAACACCTTCCCGGGACGATGCTCGGCGAGGCGGCCCTGGCCACCGAGATCGGGGTCAGTCGCACCCCGGTTCGGGTGGCACTGGCCAGGCTGCAGGACGAAGGGTGGATTCGCATCTATCCCAAGCGCGGGGCGATCGTCCAGGGCATCGACGAACGCACGGTCGCCGAGCTCGCCGATGCCCGCTATGTACTCGAGACAACCGCGGTCGAGCGGGCTTCCGAACCCATGCGGCAGCGGCTGGCTGCCCGCCTCGAGGAGTTCATCGTCGAGCAGCGGTCCGCATTCGCCGAGGCGGACGTCGCCCGGTTCATCGACCTGACGTTGGAGTTCCACCGCGGTTTCGTCGAGGCCGGGGACAACCAGGTGATGCTCGAGATGTACGCACTGCTCTCCGACCGGCACCGGTTCAGTCTGTTCATGATCAGCCGTCGCCTGCTCGACCGCTGTGATGAGATCATCGCCGAACACGAAGCACTGGTCACCCACTTGCGCTCGGGTGACTCCGCAGTATTCGCGGCTACTCTGCGCGGGCACATCGAGGAGAACGCCGGCCCGACGCACTGATACTCCAGGGTCCTCCCACTGCGGCCCGACTCGACGCTTCCTCGCAACGGCACAGTTGAGGGTGAGCAGCCCGGCCTAGGGTGAACAGAGCCTTCCGAACGGCATCTTCTTCACAGCACACTTAAAGTCGAGAAGCACTGATTTGAAACAGTGCTTTCTGACTCAAACCGTGCCGTGGCCGCTCCGTGGCCGCTCCGTGGCCGCGCGCGCCCGCCGCACGCGCCTGCCGCTCG
Organism: Brevibacterium sp. VCM10; assembly: GCF_000583215.1. Classification (NCBI taxonomy): domain Bacteria; kingdom Bacillati; phylum Actinomycetota; class Actinomycetes; order Micrococcales; family Brevibacteriaceae; genus Brevibacterium; species Brevibacterium sp. VCM10. Next base: position 24,760 of record NZ_JAJB01000051.1, on the reverse strand, counting down.
CACTCACCGCCTGTGCCGCCACAGCCTCGGCGAGGGGGTTCCCCACTCCCCCGCCCGGTCGTAGGCTGAGGTCATGGAACACAGATATCTGGGAAACAGCGGACTCAAGATCTCCGAGATCACGTACGGCAACTGGCTCACACACGGTTCGCAGGTGGAGAACGACACCGCCACCAAGTGCGTGCACGCCGCCCTCGACGCGGGAATCTCGACCTTCGACACCGCCGACGTCTACGCGAACACCGTCGCCGAGCAGGTCCTCGGCGATGCGCTCAAAGGCCAGCGGCGGGAGTCGCTCGAGATCTTCACGAAGGTCTACTTCCCGACCGGACCGAAGGGCCACAACGACACCGGTCTGTCGCGCAAGCACATGATGGAGTCGATCAACGGCTCGCTGCGCCGCCTCGGCACCGACTACGTCGACCTCTACCAAGCCCACCGCTACGACTTTGAGACTCCGCTGGAGGAGACGATGCAGGCCTTCGCCGACATCGTCCGATCCGGCAAGGCCCTCTACATCGGCGTGAGCGAATGGAACGCCGACCAGCTGCGCGCCGCCCACCACCTGGCCGACGACCTCGGCATCCAGCTCGTGTCCAACCAGCCGCAGTACAACATGCTCTGGCGCGTCATCGAGGAACGGGTCGTCCCGACGTCGAAGGAACTCGGCATCTCGCAGATCGTCTGGTCCCCGATCGCCCAAGGTGCGCTGACCGGCAAATACAAGCCCGGCCAGCCGGTCCCTGCCGGATCCCGGGCGACCGATGAGGACGGCGGCGGCGCGGAGTCGATCAGGAGTCGCTATCTTCATGACGACAAGCTGACGGCCGTGGCGAAGCTCGAACCGATCGCCGACGAGCTCGGAATCACGATGGCGCAGCTCGCGATCGCGTGGGTGCTGGCCAATGACAACGTCGCCACCGCCCTCGTCGGCGCCTCCCGCCCCGAGCAGATCGCCTCGAACGCCGAGGCGGCCGGGGTCACCCTCGACACGGACGTCCTCACTCGCATCGACGACATCCTCGGCGACCTGCCGGAGACCGACCCGAACAAGACACAGTCGCCGGCCACCCGCCTGACCTGATCCGTCACCGAGGCGGCCGACCGTCATGATTCCGACCGCGGTCCCCTGTGGGGCCGCGGTCGGAATCATCTGCACCAGCGGCGGACGTTCCGCACCAGCGGCGGGTGCCCGCACCAACGGGGCGTATCCGTCACCGGGCCGGACGATGAACTCAGCGAATCTCACACCGACCCGGGACCACCTCGGCGAGGGTCGTACGTTAAACTGCATGAAGCGGTTATATAACCAAAGAATTTATTTCCGGGCGCGATGAGGGGCCGATTCAGCGCACTGCTCCGGGCAGGCTGTCGCTGGAAGACGAGAAGAGACACAGACGACGAACAGGTGAGGGGATGCCATTGGCGAACGGAGACGAGACTCAGACAGACCCGACAGAAGGCGCCCCGATCAACCGGAACCTCGTTCTCGCCGTCCTCGTCTCCGGCGCGTTCGTCATCATCCTCAATCAGACGCTGCTCAACACCGCCCTGCCGCACTTCATGTCGTACTTCGACATCACCTCCGGCGCGGCTCAGTGGGTGACGACGAGCTTCATGCTCGTCAACGGCATCATGATCCCGGTGACCGCGTTCCTCATCGAGAAGTTCACGACACGCGGCCTCTTCTTCACAGCCATGGGCCTGTTCATCCTCGGCACGATCGTCTGCGCGATCGCCCCGGTCTACCCGGTGATGCTCATCGGCCGCGTCATCCAGGCCTCGGCCGGCGGCATCATCATGCCGCTCATGCAGACGATCCTGTTCGCGATCTTCCCCGTCGAGAAGCGCGGTTCGGCCATGGGCACCTTCGGCCTCGTCATCGCCTTCGCCCCGGCCATCGGCCCCAGCCTCTCCGGCTGGATCGTCGACCACCTGCCGTGGCAGACGCTGTTCTACATGATGCTGCCGATCGCGATCATCGACCTCGTGGTCGCGTACTTCCTGCTCAAGAACGTCACCGAGCGCACCTTCCCCCGACTCGACCTCCTCTCGATCATCCTCTCCACCCTCGGGTTCGGTGGGCTGCTGTTCGGCTTCGGCACCGCCGGTGACGCCGGCTGGATCAGCGCCGAGGTGCTCATCCCGCTGGCCATCGGTGCGATCTGCCTGACATTCTTCATCACCCGGCAATTCAAACTCGAGCAGCCGATCCTCGAGTTCCGCATCCTCCGCTACCGCATGTTCACCCTCAACACCCTGCTGGGCATGTGCGTGTTCATCGTCATGGTCGGCGGCATGATGGTCCTGCCGCTGTACATGCAGAACATGAATGACTTCTCGGCCATGGAGTCCGGACTGGCCCTGTTGCCGGGCGCCGCAGTGATGGGCTTGATGTCTCCGGTGACCGGTCGCATCTTCGACGCCATCGGTGCCAAATGGTTGGCCGTGACCGGCTTCGTCCTGCTCACCGGGACCACGTTCCTCTTCGCTCGCCTGGAGACGGACACCTCGTTCGTCTACCTCGCCGTGGTCAACACGGTGCGCATGTTCGGAGTCGCCATGGTGATGATGCCGGTGACCACGGCCGCGCTCAACCAACTGCCCTCACACCTCATCCCCCACGGCACCGCCCTGAACAATACGATGCGTCAGATCGCCGCTTCCGTCGGCACAGCAGCGCTCGTGACAGTCATGACCTCGGCCGCGCGCAATCCGGAGACCTACGGGATGGCCGGCCTGGTCCACGGCGCGAACGTCGCGTTCTTCGTCGCGGCCTGCGTCGGCATCCTCGGCGTCATCGGTGCGTTCTTCATCAAGAACTCCCACGGACTCGAACCGGGACAGAAGACGACCGCCGGAAAGTGACCCCGGGGCACCTCGGGCGTCGAACCGGTCCCCTCGGCAGCTCCGAACCGTGCCCAGCCACGATCGGCTCAGCTGTCCCCGGCAACTCCCGCCCGTGCTCACCACCGCAACCGTCTCAGCTGCCCCCGGTGCTGCGCATCTGCATCGTCCGCGCGATCCACGACAGGGCACCGGCGAACAGCAGAAGCAGAGCGCACACGAGGAAGGTCGACGATGACCCCAGATAGGTGAAACCGAGCCCGCCGACCACCCCGGCGATGGCCAGCCCGATGTCGAAGTTCATATTCCAGGCGACGCTGGCCCGGCTCGGCGAACTGACCGAGGCGAAGGCCATGACGAGGCTCGCCGACTGCATGGCACCCAAGCCCAGTCCGATGATGAGCATCGAAACGAACAGCGCCGCACCGTAGAAGACGACAGCGCAGACCAGTCCGATCGCGGTGAGGACGAGACCCAAGATATTGAGGGCGAAAGGCGGGAAGCTGTCCGAGACGGCTCCGACGACGAAGCGTCCGATGACCGCCGATACCTGCATGCCCGCGATGAACAGAGCAGCCGCCGCGACGTCTTCGCCCGGCCCGAAGCCGACGATGATCCCGAAGACGATCATGCCGACGAGGAACGGTGAGAGCATGAGGACGAGCCCGAGGGCCTCCCCCGCCCGGCGCCCGACCTTCCGCTGGCTCCGCTTCTCGTTGCGACCGGACCGAACCCCGACCGTCTCATTGCCGCTGACCGGTTCTCCCGCATCGTCTTTCCCTCGCCGAGGCGACCGACCGGGCACGTATCTGAGCACAGTGGGGATGGCCACGAGGAGACAGGCGCAGACGATGATGCGGAAGATCCAGATCGGGATCGTCTCGACCAACCACAGTCCCAGCGGAGCTCCGACGGCCGCCGCCAGGGAGGTGATCCCGCCGAAGAAGCCCAGCGCCTTGCCGATTCGTCCCGGCGAGGTCGTCCCCGGAACCGCCGCATTGGCGAGGACGACGAAGAGCCCGAACCCGATGCCCCCGCAGAGTCCGGCGAGGATAAGCGCCAACAGCGGCGGGGTGATGAAAAGCCCGAGCAGCTGGCCCAAGAACTGCAGCATGAGGGCAAACAGCAGCGAGGCCTTGAACCCGAAGACCCGGCCCGCCCACGGGGCAAAGGGCTGGGCGACGATGACACCGATCATCATCGTCGTCAGAACGGACCCGCCGGTGACCGTCGACAGCCCGTCTGTCGCCGCAATCGTCACCATCGTCGAATAGCTGAAGAAGAAGGCGGAGAACCCGAACATCGCCGTCCACACCAGGCCCAGCAGGGCCGGGGTGTACGTCGCCTGAGACGGGTGTTCGGGGGTCATAGTCCGAGGTTACGACATCGACACTGCATCGGCCGTGTCCGCCCCCTCTGCCGTCCATCCGGCCCAGACGTGTTCACCTGCACGTCAGAAAAGTCCCCTACCATCGGTCCATGAACTCATCGGAACTCAGCTCGGAACTCAACCGCGACGCTCCCAGCGGCACCGTCGACACCGCGTTCGTCCTCAAATACGAACCGCACTATGTCCTCACGGACCTCGAATCGGAGATCTTCGGCGACATCGGCCCGAAGACGAAGGTCCGCGAATCGTACAAACGCAAGCACTTCCTCAAGGTCGCCGAGTGGAAGGCCATCGGAGTCCTGCCGGGGCTCGAAGAGATCTCGGCCGACGACATCGATTTCGTCACCGGCGTCGCCCTCGACGACGACACGCCCAACCGCTTCCGTCTGCCGCTGCTGCGAATGCTGCCCGGAGTGGGAATCCCGATGGCCAGCACTCTGCTCACCGTCGTGAATCCGAAGAAGTTCTCCATCATGGATTCCCGGGCGCTGATAGTGCTGCACGACTACAACCTCGTGCCCACGGACAACCCGGCGCAGATGGACTACCAGACCTATCGCAAACTCATGAAGTCCCTCGCCAAGGGCGCCAACTGCGCGCCGATCGATCTGTATCGGGCACTCATCGCCTATTCGCGACAGGCTCGGGGCTGAACCTTCGACTCGGTCAACCGGCCGATCTCTGAACGGCCCGCAGTGCCGGGATGACCTCGTCGCGGGTCAGCGGCGCGAACTGGCGGACATCGTTATCTGCGGGCAGCGGGTCGATGGGGAACCAACCGGCTTCGGCGATCTCGGCCAGGTGCTCGATGTTCTCGACGTCGAGTGCCTCGGGCACACCGTCGTAGCAGAACACATCACCGATCACACGGTGATCGGCCTCGTTCGCCGCCGCGGCAGCGAACGTTCCCAATGCACGCAGACGGTGCCGGTCCAGATCGAGTCCGAGCTCCTCGGCGATCTCACGCACGATGGTGTCCTCAGCAGTCTCTGACTCTTCGGGTTTGCCGCCGGGCAGCATGAAGGAACTGGTCCCGGACTTGCGCACCATGAGCAGCTCCCGGCGCTGCGGGTGGAGGAGGGCGAGCGCGGAGACGCGGATGTCGTTCATTGCGACCACACTCCGGAAGCGCCTCGGCGGTGGGAATCGAGCAGGTGCGTATCGACCATGCCGATGGCCTCCATCAGCGCATACATCGTCGTCGGTCCCACGAAGCGGAAGCCCTTCTTCTTCAGTGCCTTCGACAGGGCCACGGATTCCGGTCCGGTCGTCGGGATCTCGGCGACTGTGCGCGGTCGCGGCGTCTGCGCAGGCTGGTACGACCACAGGAGGGCATCCAGGCCGCCGTCGTCACGCAGGTCGATCACTCGCGCAGCATTGTTGATGCAGGCTTCGATCTTGCCGCGGTGGCGGATGATCCCCGGATCGGTCAGCAGCTGTTCGACCTCGTCGTCGCCGAATCGGGCAACGGCGTCGGGATCGAATCCGGCGAAGACCTCACGGAATCGCTCCCGCTTCTTCAGGATCGTCAGCCACGACAATCCGGCCTGGAAACCTTCGAGGCTCATCCGCTCGAACAGGCCGGCCTCGTCGTGGATGGGCAGACCCCATTCGCTGTCGTAGTAGTCCAACAGCATCGGGTCGCCGTACGCCCACGGGGTGCGAGCCAGCCCGTCGTCGCCGATGACGGCTCCGCCCGGTGAGCTCGGCTGTGATTCGTCGTCCATCCTCAAACCGTATCGCGTCGGGCTGACATCACCCGCACCGTGGGCACCGTGCGTGCGGAGAAATGACGACGCCCGGGACCACCGGCCGTCAGGCCGGGATCCCGGGCGTCGCACTCACCCGGTGAGATTCAGTCATCCGGATGCCGCAATTCAGTCATCGCCGTGGATGATGTTCTCCTGCAGCTGCAGGAATTCGACGTGGCGTTGGTACTGGTCGAGCACGTCATCGATGATCTGCTCCTTCGAGAAGCCCATGATGTCGTAGCCCTGACCGGTGCCTCCGTCGAGGTAGACCTCCATCCGGTAGTAGTCCTCGCCGGTTCCGCGGGGAACCATTCCACCGAACGACGGCACGCTGACCTTGTGCGGCCACACCTGATAGCGGAACGGGTATTCTCCGTCTCCGTCGACCTCGAACTGGAAGAGTTCGCCGTCGTCGACGAACACGCCTTCGTTATCGACGCGACCGCAGCGCGACGAGATTCCGCGGCCTTCCATCTCTGCAGCCACCTCGTGGAGGGTGGGGATGAGGACCTTCTGCTCGAACTCCTCGGCGCGCGCCTGATTCGGGAAGGACAGCACCCGGCCGAGCTGACGCTGCCAGGTCTCGTGACCGGGGCCCCGGGAGCGACGGGCCAGAGAACCGGGCAGGGTCGTATCGACGCTGTCGACGCGGTTCGCCTCGACCCGCAGCGCCTTGTACAAACCGATCATGACGAGGATGACGACGAAGGCGAAGGGCAGGCCCATGATCACCGTCGCGTTCTGCAGGGCGCCGATGCCGCCGACGAGCAGCATCGACACCGTCAGGGCACCGGTGAGCACGGCCCAGAAGATGCGCAGACCGGCGCGACCGTCCTCGGAGGGGTTGCGCAGATTCGACGACAGGTTCGCCATCACCAGGGCCGCAGAGTCCGCGGTGGTGACGTAGAACAGCAGAGCCGTGAGCGTGGCCAGACCCGCGATGAGGAAGAAGGCCGGGTAGCGGGAGAGCAGGTCGTAGAAGCCGCCTTCGGGGCTGACCATGACCGCTTCGCCGAACTTCACATCACCGTTGCGGATGATGTCCAGGGCCGAGTTTCCGTAGATCGAGATCCACATGAAGATGTAGATGAACGGAATCGTCAGGGTGCCCAACACGAACTGACGGATCGTCCGCCCGCGGGAGATGCGGGCGAGGAAGAGACCGACGAACGAAGCGAAGGCGATCCACCAGGCCCAGAAGAACAGGGTCCAGTCGGTCATCCATGTTCCGGTGTCCTCGAAGGCGAAGGTCTGACCGGCCATGTCCGGGAACAGGCGGACGAAGTCCGTGACGTTGAGGACGAAGGCGTTGAGCAGGAACCGCGTGTTCCCGGCCACGAGCACCCAGAAGCTCAGCGCAATGGCGAGCACGACGTTGAGGACGGAGAGGAACTTGATGCCCTTGTCCACGCCCGAGACCGCCGAAAGCGTGGCGACTCCGACACCGACGACGACGATGCCGACCTGGGCAGCGGTGCCGACCGGGATCCCGAAAACCGTGTTGAGGCCGACGTTGACCATGACGACGCCGATGCCCAACGAGGTGGCGACACCGAAGATCGTGCCCAGCAGAGCAGCGAAGTCGACCGTCTCACCCAAAGCGCCATGGACACGCTTGCCGAAGATCGGGGCCAACGCCGAGCGGATCGCCAACGGCATGTTCATCCGGTAGGCGAAGTACGCCAGAGCCATACCCATGAGTGCGTAGAGTCCCCAACCGCTCAGGCCGTAGTGGAAGAGCGCCCATACGGTGGATTCGCGGGCCGCGGCGACCGTCTCGGGCTCCGTGCTCGGCGGGGTGAGGTACATCGTGACCGGTTCGGCCACGGCGAAGAACATGAGGTCGGTGCTGATGCCGGCCGCGAAGAGCATCGACGCCCAGGCGACGAGGCCGAATTCGGGCTTCGAGTGCTCGGGGCCGAGCTTCGTGTTGCCGTAGCGGGAGGCCGCCAGGTAGATGACGAAGACGAGGACGACGAGGACGAGAAGGACGTAGAACCAACCGAACCAATCGGAGGTCCAGCCGACGACGGCACCGAGGACCGCCTCGGCGTTGGTCGGTGAGATGAGAGCCCATACGGTGATGGCGAGAGCCACCGCGGCCGCGGCCGCGAATACACGCTTATTCAGGGGCGGAAGCGACGGCTTCACCGTGCCCTTCGCTTCTCCCTTCGGTTCACCCGGCGGGGTGTCGACTGATGCTGACATGGTTGTGCTCCTTATCCGGACGCTGTTGCGTCGTGGCATCGGACCCGATCGAACGGCATGCTCAACCGGGCATGATCAACGGCTGTTGCTGAAAGATTTTCCGTCCTCGCCGAATCCCCGGTTCCACGGGAACGGCCAACAATGGAGGTTACCACATAGACACTTCCGGTCATTTGTCCTGTTATGCCACGCGATTCTGCAGATCGGCGCCCCACCCTCGCCGAGGCGGGCCTCAGAGGGAGACGAAGAGCAGCGCGGCCGCCATCACCACCCCTGCGCCGAGGAATGTGATGACGGTGTAGCCGAGGATGTCACGCATCTTCAGCCCGGCGATGGCGAGCACCGGCAGCGCCCAGAACGGCTGGAGCATGTTCGTCCACTGGTCACCGTAGGACACGGCCATGATCGCGACCGACGGGTCGACGCCGAGCTGATTGGCCGCATCGAGCATGATCGGGCCCTGGACGGCGAACTGTCCGCCGCCGGAGGGGACGAAGAAGTTGACGAGTCCTGCCGAGATGAGCGCGAGGACCCCGAACGAGGCCGGGTTCGCGATCGAGACGATGGCGTCGGAGAACACCGCGATGAGGCCGGTGGTCGACATGATGCCGAGGATTCCCGCGTAGAGCGGGAACTGCAGGAGGATCTCGCCGACATTCGACGCCGCCTCCTTCGTCAGGTGGATGAGTTCGAGGGGATTGCGCACGAGCAGCAGGATGAGCGCGAGGAACGACCAGTTGACGATGTCGAGTGTCAGTCCCCCTCCCTGGGCGAAGTGGATGACGAGATAGACGACGAGCGCCAGGCCGATGATGAGGGTGAGGATGCGGGAGGCGTCGATGCGGTCGGCCGGGGTCACGACCTCGTCGTCGACCTGCGACTGCGTCTCCGAGCTCACCGAGGCGGGCAGTTCGTAGACGGGGGCACCGGCCTTGGGTGCGACGAGGAAGAAGAGGAGTCCGCAGACGATGATGACCCCGGCGATGGCCAGCAGGTTCCAGCCGGCGAAGATCGTCTCGGAGACGGGAATCGTCTGCCCGCCGAGGGACTCGGAGAGGAAGGAGTCAGGGGTGGCCGCGGTCAGCGGGCCCGATCCCGAATAGCCCATATGCCAGACGACGAAGCCGGAGTATCCGGCGGCCACGAGCAGCGGGAAGTGGACCTTGATCCCGCGTTCGCGCGACTGCACGGCGATCTCACGGGCGAGCAGAGCGCCGACGACGAGGCCGAGGCCCCACGTGATCAGGCTGGCGAGAGCGGCGACGACGAAGACGAATACATAGGCGAAGGTGGCGTTGCCCGGGACGCGGGCGAGCCAGGCCAGCAGTGTCCGCACGGGTCCGGTGTTGGCGAGGATGTGGCCGAGCAGGAGGATCAGACACATCTGCGTCATGAACTCGAGCAGTCCGGCCAGTCCCTCACCCCAGCCGATGACGACGTCGGTCGGGCCCGCATCGGTGAAAATGAATGCAAGGACGGCGACGATGAGGGTGAGGACGATGGCGAAGGTCAGGGCCGAGGGAATCCACTGTTCGAGGAATCGGTTGACCGGCCGCATGATCCCTTTTGAGGCTGCGGCGTTGACCTGGGTCGACGGCTTCGGTGCCGACATGGGAAGACCTCCCGCTGAGATTTATGAGAATTGGCTGTGTGTGGTCTCAGCATACAATCAGGGCGCTGCCTCCCGGTAGGAGACAGCGCCCTGACGGCGATCACAACCCGGTCACGATCGGAGCCCGGGTTCCCAGGGCTCCGAGCACCTCGATCAGTTCTGTTTGTACACGAGCTGCTTGTTGACGAATTCGTCCATGGCCAGCGGTCCGAGCTCCCGGCCGACGCCGGAGCGCTTGACTCCGCCGAAGGGCAGGTATTCGCGTGTTCCCTCCGGAGCGTTGAGGAAGACCATGCCGGAATCGATCTGGTCTCCGACGCGCTCGGCACGGGCGATATCGGTCGAGAACACGGCGGCGCCCAGACCGAAGGGGGTGTCGTTGGCGAGCTCGACGGCCTCCTCTTCGCTGCTGACCTTGTAGACGATGACAGCGGGGCCGAAGAGCTCTTCGTAGTATCCGCGCATGCCCTTCTGCACATCGGCGAGGACGACGGGTTCGACGTAGGCTCCGCCACCGTCGTACTTCTTGCCGCCGGCCAGCAGGGTCGCGCCCTCGCTGACGGTGTCCTGGACCTGTTCGACGAAGCGGTCGGCGGCGGCCACCGACGACAGCGGGGACAGTCGGGAGCCTTCCTCGCCGGGAACGGCGGGGGTGTTCTTCTTGGCCGCCTCGGTGATGGAGGAGACAAAGTCGTCGTAGATGTCGTCCATGACGATCATCCGCTTGGGTGAGTTGCAGGCCTGGCCGGTGTTGCCCATGCGGGTGGTGAAGAACGTCTTTGCGGACTCCTGGACGTCGTCCGTGTCGAGCAGAATATAGGGGTCGGATCCGCCGAGTTCAAGTACGACCTTCTTGAGGTTCTTGCCGGCCTCGGCAGCGACGGCGGCACCGGCGCGTTCGGATCCGGTCAGGGACACTCCGTGGTTGCGCGGGTCGGGCAGGATGATGTCGGCGACCTGCTCGTTGCTGGCGTAGATGTTGATGTAGGCGCCTGAGGGCAGTCCGGCCTCGATGAAGATCTCTTCCATGATCTGTGCCGAGCGGGGGCACTGCGGGGCGTGCTTGAGCAGGATGGTGTTGCCCAGGGCCAGGTTCGGGGCGGCGAAGCGGGCGACCTGGTAGTAGGGGAAGTTCCACGGCATGATGCCCAGCAGCGAGCCGACGGGCTTGCGGCGGATCATGGCGGTGGCGTCCTTGGGTCCGCGCAGTGGTTCGTCGGCCATGAAGGCTTCGGCGTTGTCGGCGAAGTACTTGTAGATCATCGAGCACAGCTGGACTTCGCCCTTGCCTTCGGGCACGGATTTGCCCATTTCGAGCTTGATGACTTCGGCGAGCTCTTCGGCGCGTTCGGCGTAGATCTCGGACACGCGGGTCAGCAGTGCGGCGCGCTCGGCTACCGTGGTCCGGCTCCACTCGTCGAATGTCGTCGCCGAACGGTCGAGGGCGGCGAGGATCTCGGCGTCGGTGGCGGTGGGGAACTCTTCGGCGACCTGGCCGGTCGCCGGGTCGGTGACGCGATACATGGTGGTCATGGCTGCCCTCTTTCACTTCGACGGGGTTGTGCGATCTCCTGTGGTGTGATCGCAGGTCCATCCCCCACGTTATGGCCGAACGCCGGCGACGGCAACGGTGGTCTCATCTCCTGGGCGGATTCCCAGCCGCCGCCGAGGCGGCCGACCCGACCGGCGGTGCGCTCAGCTGCGCAGCCGGTCGGGCCTGTTCCGCCGGTCGGGTTCGCCCCGACCTCTCAGCCGGTGACGCCGGTGAGTTCGTTCGGCGCGTGCGGCAGCTCTCCTTCGGCCATCACCTCACCGGATTCGAGGTCGACGATGTGGATCGTCTTCCCCGCCGGATCGCTGACATAGGCGACTTCGCCCTGGACGAAGAGCGTCGGGCGGGCCTGCTGCCATTCGACGGGCTCTTCCCATTCGTCGATGACCGGGTATTCCTCCGTCACCGAGGCGGTGGCGGGGTCGATGATCTTCAGCGTGCCGTCCGTGGCCAGGACGACGCCTTCCCCGTCGGGCCCGCGGCCCAGTGATCGGAAGCTGTAGGAGGCGCCGAGGTCGACGAGCTTGAGTTCGCCCGACTCCGTATCCGTGAGGCTCACGCGTTCGGGACGTTCGCGCTCGGCATCCTCGTCGACCTTGTAGTCGCCGAGGATGTACTGCGATTCCTCGCTTCCGGCCTGGTTGCCGATGCGTCCGAAGGAGTCGGGGGCGTCGATCTTCTCGAACTTCCCGTCCTTGTACAGCAGGATTCCGTCCTCGCAGCCGAGCGCGATGACCTCGTCCTTCGCTGCGGCCTCGCCGTGGACTCCGGGGCAGTCGTCGCTGGTGGCGATCTCTTTGCCGGAGTCGTCGACGACCGTCGCACCCGAGCGTTCGTCCTCGGTGCCGACCGTGCGCAGCATCGACCCGTCGGCGAGCTTCACGGCGACTCCGTGATGGGGCTCTGCGGCTTCGGTGACCTCGGGCTGCGGGTCGCCGTCGGAGAAGTCATCGGTGTCGAAGGTCTGGATCTTGCCGTCGCCGTCGCCGAAGAGCACAGTGGTCTCGCCGTGGTTGACGACGTGTCCGGGCAGCTCGGTGTCGAAGACGGTGTCGGTGAGCTGCGGGTCGGCGGCGTAGCTGTGGGTGTGGTCGCCATGGGGCTGGGTCCAGACTCCGGCATCGAAGAGCCGGAATCCCTCGGCGACGGAGACCATGAGGTGGCGGCCGTCGCCGACGGGGTTGAGACGGTTGAAGCCCTCAATCTTCGTATCGTCGATGACGTCGAGGGTCGTCGCATCGAGAGTGAGGATCCCGCCGTCGTAGGTGGTCACGATCCGTGGCTGCGCGGCGGCGAGTTCCTGGGCGTGCCCTGTCCCGTCCGTGTCTTCTTCCGAGCCGGCGGTCTTCTCGTCCTGGCCGACCGCGTCGTAGTCGGTGGCGTCGTCGCCGGCCTGGCAGCCGGTGAGCAGCAGCGCCGAGGCGACCACCGCCGATCCGAGCATGTGTCGTTTCATCATTCGCACTCTCTAGTTAGTGAGACTCGTTATCATTAACAGGTCGATACTAACCCGATGCGGGACGGAAATGCGAAATGGGGTCACGGCCGGCGGCGAAGGCAATCGTGGTGCACCCGCGCGCGGTCGACGGTCGGGCCTGCTATGACGTGAGTCACTGTTACGGTAGTGCCATGGCCAGTGTGACTGAACTCGTGAAGCGCTACTACTCCACCGTCGATGCCGGAGACGCGGACGCCACCTCGGCGCTGTTCGCCGCCGACGCCAGCTATGATCGGCCCGGCTATCCGACGATGGTCGGCCAGCAGATCACCGATTTCTACCATGGCGAACGCGTCATCGAAACTGGCGCGCATTCGCTGCAGGAGATCCTCGTCGACGGCGATCGGGCGTCCAGTCGCGGTGTCTTCAGCGGTCGCCTCAAGGACGGCTCTGAGACCTCGGTGGGATTCGCGGACTTCTTCCTCTTCGACACCGAGGGCCTCATCGCCGAACGCACCACGTACTTCTATCAAGCAGCGGTCTGAACCCCGGCCGCCCCGAAAATAGGTCACTATCGGATACTTCTGAGCCCGGAAAATATCCGATACTGACCTCTATTTGGGACGAATGCGCCTCAGCGCCCCTGACCGCGAGCTTCGAGTACAGCTTTCTGGATCCGGTCGCGGACGGCGGCGGCCCGAGGGGTCGGTTGGGGTCCGTAGGCCTCTTCGACCTGCTCGAAGACGTCTTCCATGGCTGCGGGGTCGACGTCGACGGGCAGATCCTCAATGGCGGCGAATGCCGGGCCGATATGGTCCATGAACCCGCGGATCCCGGCCTCTCCCCCGCCGAAGTGCATGCCTTCGAATTGGCCGATGGCCGACCAGCGCAGACCCAGCGAATTCTTCAGCACCGAGTCGAGGTCCTCGGCGGTGACGACCCCGTTCTGCACGAGCGAGATCGCTTCCTTCATCAGCGCATTCTGCAGCCGATTGCCGACGAATCCGCGGATCTCACGCCGCAGCACCACCGGTTCGCGCTCGCAGCTGCGATAGAACTCGACGGCGGCGTCCACGGTCTCCTGGGAGGTCTGCGGGGAAGGCACGACCTCGACGAGCGGCATCAGGTGCGGCGGATTGAACGGGTGGCCGACGATGACGCGGGATGCTGCGGACTCCGGGAGCGCGGCCGCGATCACTGAGGCCGGGATCGTCGACGATGAGGTTGCGAACACGGCCCTGGCCGGAGCCGCCTCGGCGATCTGGGAGAACAGCACCGGCTTCGATTCGGGGTCCTCGGGACCGGATTCCTGGACGAAGACGACACCGGCCACGGCGGCTTCGGCGGTCTCGGCGATGTCGACGGTGCCGACCTGCGAGGCCAGCTCATCTCTGGCGGAAGCGTCGGCGGTGACCTCGGCCTGCAGCCCGGCGACCACCTCGGCGAGGTCGGATCGCGGGTCGAAGACCCGCACCGTGTACCCGCTGCGGGCGAAGAGGAAGGCGAACGATCGGCCGATGGTTCCGGCGCCGATGACGGCGACTGTTGAGCTCATGCGTCCAGGCTATACCTGCCCCATCCACTCTGGCGGCGGAGTTCACCGGGGCGTACGAGGACATTCACCCAGGCGCGTCCGGGCATGCTCCGGCCCGTTCTCCGTAGTCGGATCGTTGCCGTGCGTCTCCCGCCGGTGGTGGCATCGGGTGGCACAATGAACACATGAGCGCGAACCCAGAACTGAGAACAGTGGACTCGGAGATCCTCGCCCTGGCGGAGGACGAATACGCCGCCGCGGCAGAGACCGCGCGCATCGAGGTGCGCGAGATCCACACCGCCGACGAGGCGGCCAAGGCCTCAATGCTGCTCGACGAAGTCTGGAATGTCGACGAGACCGGCACGAACGTGTTCGAGCCCAGCCTCATCATCGCCTTCGCCCACGCCGGCAACTACGTCTCCGCCGCATACAGCGTCGACGAACCCGACGAGATGATCGGCGTGACCATCGGCTTCTTCGGCCAGCCGCTGGGCACGGTCATGCATTCGCATATCGCCGGGGTCCGCCACCAGGTCATCGGCCGCGGCGCCGGATCCGCGATGAAGCTGCACCAGCGCCTGTGGTGCCTCAACCTCGGCATCACCGAGATGACCTGGACCTTCGACCCGCTCATCGCCCGAAATGCGTACTTCAACTTCCAGCGTTTGGGCGTCGGCATGGTCGAATACCTCGAGGACTTCTACGGGCAGATGCGCGACGGAGTGAACTCCGGCCAGGCCAGCGACCGGATGATGGTGTCATGGCCGCTCGACCGTCCGGCCCGGGCATCGGTCGTCGATCCCGGATCGGCGTTCCCCTGCCTGCGCGCCGATGACGACGGGGAACCGCTGCTGAGCGAGGTGCCGAAGGAGACCGAGTTCGTCTCGCTGGACTTCCCCTCCGACATCGAGGGCCTGCGCGGCCAGGATGCCGAGCTCGCCAGCCGCTGGCGGTTGGCGCTGCGCACCGCGCTGACCGGCCTCGCCGGCGACGGCTGGGTCGTCGACACCTGCCTGAAGGGCGGCACCTACCTCCTCCACCACCCCTGAGGACCCGTTCACCTCGGCGTCACTTGGCCCGTGTTCACTGATGCGATGACCACTGCACCTTCCCGCACCGCCGAGGTGGCCGGTTCGTTCCTGCGTCTGGGCCTGACGTCGTTCGGCGGCCCCGTCGCCCACCTCGGGTACTTCCGCGAGACCTTCGTCGGCCGCCGCTCCTGGCTGGACGACCGCGAATACGCCGACCTCGTGGCCCTGTGCCAGATGCTGCCCGGCCCCGCGTCGAGTCAGGTCGGCATGGGACTCGGGCTGCGCCGAGCAGGTCTGCCTGGGCTCGTGGCCGCGTGGGTGAGCTTCACCCTGCCGTCGGCGATTCTGCTCACCCTCTTCGCGCTCGGGCTCTCGGCCTTCGGCGACCTCGGCGATGCCGGGTGGCTGCTCGGGCTCAAGGCCGCCGCGGTGGCCGTCGTCGCCGGTGCCGTGCAGTCGATGGCGACAACGCTGACCCCCGATGCCCGGCGGGCGAGCATCGCTGCTGCCGCCCTCATCCTCATGCTCGTCGTCCCGGATTCGATCGTGCCGACGGCCCTCGTCCAGATCGCAGCGATCATCCTCGGCGGAGTGCTCGGCCTGGTCTGGCTGAAGCGACCCCATCGTGGTGCGCAGGATCAGGGATCCCCCGCCGAGGCGGCCGCCCCCGACACAGCGACCGCCCCCGATTCCGCCGCCGACTCAGCAGCTGCCGCGGTCGGCTCGCACGCCCCCGAGAGCACGGTCGCCTCCCGCGGAGCCAGACGGCTGGGCATCGCCTCCCTCATCGCCTTCGCCGCGCTGCTGCTCGGACTGCCCGCACTCACCGCGGCGACCGGGGACGCGACCATTCGCCTCATCGACATCTTCTATCGGGCCGGAGCCCTGGTCTTCGGCGGTGGCCACGTCGTCCTGCCCCTGCTCGAGGCCGAACTCGTGCCCACGGGGCTGATCGATCACGACACGTTCCTCGCCGGCTACGGTGCCGCACAGGCCGTCCCCGGTCCGCTGTTCACCTTCGCGGCGTTCCTCGGCGCGTCGATGACGTCGGGACCGACCGGCATCCTCGGCGCCGGCATCGCCCTGCTGGCGATCTTCCTCCCCGCCGGTCTGCTGGTGATCGGGATCCTGCCGTTCTGGGAACGGCTGCGCGCCTGGGAACCGGCGACGGCGGCACTGACCGGAGTCAATGCCGCCGTCGTGGGGCTGCTGGGGGCCGCGCTCTACGATCCCGTCTTCGTCGCGGGGATCACTTCGCCTGCGACCCTGGCCCTGGCCGTCGCCGCCTTCGTTGCCTCGACCATGTGGAAGGTCCCGGCGTGGGCGACGGTGATCGGCGCCGGGCTCATCGGCTGGCTGCTGCTGTGATCGGTCAAGCCAGGGCTCGACCGACCCCTTACCGGATCAGCCCTGCGATCAGGACTCTTCCCAATCCTTGCGCAGCAGCTTCTTGTCGAGCTTGCCCACCGAGGTGCGCGGCATCTCGTCGACGACCCTGACCTCGTCGGGCATCTGCCACTTCGCAAAACGAGCACTCAGCGTTTCGACGATCGCGTCTCGGGTCACCTCGGCGCCGGGGTTGGCGACGACGTACGCGACGGGTCGTTCGTCCCATTTCTCGTCGGGGACGCCGATGACGGCGGCCTCGCTGACGTCGGGGTTGTCGAGGATCGCGTTCTCCATGTCGATCGACGAGATCCACTCGCCTCCGGACTTGATGACGTCCTTGAGACGGTCGGTGATCTTGAGGTACCCGTACTCGTCGATGGTGCCGACGTCGCCCGAACGCCACCAGCCGTCGAGGAAGCGATCGGCATTGTCGGGCAGCTGATAGTAGGACTCGGTGATCCAGGGGCCGCGCATGAGCAGCTCGCCCATGGACTTTCCGTCCCGCGGCAGCTCATTACCCTCGGGGTCGACGGTCTTCATTTCGACACCGATGATCGGCAGTCCCTGCGAGCGCTTGAGGTCCCACTTCTCCTCCTCGTCGAGGTCGAGGCCGGGACGGATCTTCCAGTTCGTCGACGCCAGCGGCGTGGTTTCGGTGGCACCGTAGCCGTGGATGACATCAGCCCCGGTGACCTCCTTGAACCCGCGCATCATCGACAGCGGCGGCTCCGAAGATCCGGAGACGAGACGGACGCCGGACAGATCCGGAGCCTGCGGCATCTTCTTCATCATCTGCAGCATCGGCCCGAAGATGGCAGGAGCGCCGTTGGCCAGGGTGACCTTCTCCTCGACGAAGGCCCGGGCGATGGCGCCGAACTCCTCGGCGGCGAACTTGCCCGGCAGGACGAGTTTGGCACCGGCGGCCACCGCGTTCTGCGGGAATCCCCACGACAGCACATGGAACATCGGGGTGATGGGCATGACGCAGTCGTCGAAGCCCGCGTGGAGTGCAGCCAGACCGCCCATGGTGTGCAGGTAGATCGAGCGGTGCGAGTAGTAGACACCCTTGGGCCGGCCGGTGGTGCCGGTGGTGTATCCGGCGTAGGCGGCGGTCTTCTCGTCGACGACCGGCCAGTCGAAGGTCTCGGGCTTGTCGGCGATGAGATCTTCGTAGGAGACGACGTTGTTCAGGCTCGTCTCGATCTCGGCGATCGGTTTGTCGGTCATGACGACCCAGCCCTTGACGTCGAGCTTCGGCGCCAGCGATTCGGCGACCTGCAGCAGAGACTCGTCGACGAAGATCCAGTCCGACTTCGAGTGGCTGACGACGTAGGCGAGGTCTTCGGGAGCCAGACGCAGGTTGAGCTGGAGCATAGTCGCGGCAACACCGGGGACGGCGAAGTAGAGCTCGAGGTGGCGGCGGGAGTTCCAGTCGAGGACTCCGACCATGGAGCCGGCGCCGACGCCGAGGTCGGCGAGGCCCTGAGCGAGCTGAGCCATTCGCTTGAATTCGTCGGCGTAGTTCGACCGGCCCCAGGAGCCGTCCGAACGGCGGTAGACGACCTCGACATCACCGAAGACGGTGGCTGCGTGCCGGATGAGGCTGGTGGTGTTGAGCTGGTAGCTGTCGCCCAGGGTGGACGGAATTCCTGTCAGCATGAGACTCCTTCGTTCGTGCTCCGGTCCCGTCGCGACGTTGTGGCTGCGACGGGAGAAGTATCGTGATCGCCGGTTTCGTGGTGGGCGGTCGTCACCATCACATCAGCTGTGGAGGCGGCGCGGATGCGGTTGAGTCGATTCGTGGTCAAACAGTTATCAACCGATCCGTAGTCGGGCGGTCATGGACCGATCCGTGGCCAGGCGGTCATGGACCGGCCCGTGGACTGGCAGTCATCAACAGTCTCATCCGCGCCGCTCCAGGATCATTCCCCGATGAAGCCGGGTGCTCTCTTGTCGAGGAAGGCGGCGACTCCCTCGGCGAAGTCCTGACTCGCCCGCAGAGCATCCTGCCCTTCGACCTCGCGGTCGAAGGACGAGTCGAGTTCGGCCAGGCTGGCCCGATTGATCGCTCGCTTCGACGAAGTGAGGGCCCGGGTGGGGCCCTGAGCGAAGACTGCGGCGACTTCTTCGGCACGTTCCAGGTGACTTCCGGCCGGAACGACCTCGCTGGCCAATCCCCAGTCGAGGGCATCGGCGGCCTGCAGCTTCTCTCCGGTCAGCGCCAGGCGCAGAGCCCGGTGGCGCCCGGCCGAGGCGGCGACCAGGGCGGTCGAGCCTCCGTCGGGCATGAGGCCGATCTTCGTGAACGGCAGCATGAGGTAGGACTTCTCGCTCATCACCAGATAGTCGCAGGCCAGGGCGAGGGAACAGCCGATGCCGGCGGCCGGTCCGGACACCGCCGCGATCGTGGGGATGGGCAGGTCGAGGATCGAGGCGATGATCTCATTCGCCCCGGCAAGGTCGATGCCTTCGCGCTTCGCCACTCCTCCCTGCAGATCCGCTCCGGAGCTGAAGGACCGCTGACTGCCGGTGAGGATGAGGGCACGGGAGTTCACGGCCGCCTCGGCGACGGCTGTGCCGATGGCTCGGAACGTCGACTCGTCGAGCGCATTGAGGCTCTCCGGACGATTGATGGTCACGGTCGTGACATCGCCGCTGACTTCGGTGAGAACACTGGTGGACAATGCGACTCCTTCGTACGAATCCGGTGATCCGAGTAGCTTTCGGGGCGTCTGCTTCTCTCCGCCCTCGAGACGTGCAGAAGCATCTCCCGCCACTTTAACGTACGTTAAGTTGATCTGCGTCACAGACGCGAACGAAGTCTGTGTCGGGCGGGCGCTCGTGCGCCGGCGCCTCGCCCATGCGGACGGCTCAAGACCGGCGGCGGGGACTGCGCTGGTCTGCGGCGTGCAGCTGCGCGAGATAGCGGTTGTAGGCCTGCAGCTGGGCGTCGCCGTCTCGAGCGGCCTGACGGTCGATCCTGCGGCTGAGACGCTCGTCCGATCTCTGCCACTGGATGATCAGCACCCCGAGCATGATCAGGGTGGGGATCTCCGTGAAGGCCCAAGCGATGCCTCCACCGACGAACTGATCGTCCAACGGGTCGATGCCCCACGGCGCCATGCCGTAGTAGCCGGTCAGCAGGGTACTCGACATCATCACCACGATTCCGAAGAACGCATGGAACGGCACGGTGGCGACGACCTCGAAGACCTGGACGACGGTCGGATCGATGCCCAGCCTCCGCTTGCCGTCGGTGCGCGGGGACGGGTCGACGCCGAAGATGTTCCAGAAATAGAGCATGCCGATGGCCACGAAGTGGATGAACATCAGATTGTGGCCCCACATCGTCGACATCAGCCGGTCGAAGATCGGAGTGAAGTAGAGGCCGTAGAGGCTCATGAGGAAGAGGGCGGTCGTCACGAACGGGTTCGTCAGCACGCGCATCGGGCGACTGTGGACGACGGCGAGGATGATGCGCCGCAGATTCCACCGTCCCGACCCGGCCGGCAGAACGCGCAGCATCAGTGTGATCGGCGCACCGAGGACCAGGAGGATGGGGCTGAGCATCGACAGGATCATGTGTTGGATCATGTGCATGCTGAACAGCTCCATGCCGTAGCCGTTGAGCGCCGTGCCGTCGACGAGAATCACCGTGACGATGCCCGAGCACCACCAGATCAGGCGGGAGACGGGCCAGCGCACGCCGCGACGGTGAAGCAGCCACACGCAGAATGAGTAGACCAGCAGACCGACTGCGGCCAGGATGACGATGATGGGGATCGGCTGCGGGTGCCAGTCGATGACTCGTGAGAAGGTCGGAGGCAGACTCGGGTGCCACATCACCCCGCTCATCTCCTGCTCGTGCACGGCCACCCCCTGTCATCTCATTTCTACGTGTCGTAGAAATCCGGTTCGGTGATCACGGTACGCCTCATGCGCGACGACGTCATCCATTCGAGGCGGCTGTTGGGGATGGTCGCGGCTCTGCCGGTCCTAGGCCAGTGTCGCGGCTCTGCCGCTCTCAGGCCAAGGTCGCGTCGAGCTGGGCGGCGGTGAGCTCCCGGTCGGCGAAGACCAGCCGGATGGCAGACGGGTCGGGATTGCCGGCGTCGGGTGCGCGGTGAACGAGTTCGAGGCCGAGCTTGCGGGCGACCACCGCCGAGGCGGTGTTGGCCTCGAGCAGATACGCCACGACCGGCAGTTCGGGGTCGACGTCCTCGGCCGCTGCGATCGCATCGCGCGAGACCGCACTCGCCAGTCCCCGCCCCTGCGTTTCGGGGCGGAATCGGTATCCGAGGTTCCAGAACGCTCCGGGTGTGCCGCGGGAGGCGCCGGGGCCGGCGACGCCGCGCAGCGAGCAGCCGCAATGGCCGAGGATCTCCCCACCCGGAACCAGTCTGACCATCCACGGCCCGATTCCGTCGAGCTCCCACTGGGAGACCAGTCGAACGAGGATGGCCTCGGCTTCCTCCTCATCGGTCAGGCGCCCGCTGGGCAGATGAGTCCAGACCCGCGGGTCGGAGTCGATGGCGTAGAACTGGTCGACGTCGTCGACGCTGGGCCGGTCGAGCACGTAGCCGGGCGTCTGACCCATCAGGCCAGGGCCGCCACGAGGTCGGCCCACAGGTCGTCGAGGTTCTCGATGCCCACGCTCAGACGGATGAGTCCCTCGGGCACGGTCGTCGGTTCCGACGGGTGCCGTCGGCGTCGTTCGATGAGGGATTCCACCCCGCCCAGGGAGGTCGCCGGCGTCCACAGTCGGACCGCCTCGGCGATGGCGGTGGCTTTGTCCGCGGATTCGACGGTGAAGGAGATGATCGCGCCGAACCCGTTCATCTGCGCGGCCGCGCGGGCATGGCCGGGGTCATCCGGCAGGCCCGGGTAGCGGGTTTCGACGACGGCGGGGTGGGCGGCCAGGCGCTCGGCGATGGCCTGGGCGTTGGCCTGCGCACGGTCGAGGCGCACCGCCAGGGTGCGCAGTCCGCGCAGGGCCAGCCAGACCTCGAAGGGTCCTGCGATGCCGCCGCGCATGGATCGTTCCGTGTGCAGGGCTTCGCGCAGTTCGCCGTTGCTGGTGACGACCGCGCCGAGGACGACGTCGGAGTGGCCTGCCAGGTATTTCGTCACCGAGTGCACGACGATGTCGACGCCCAGATCGAGTGGAGTCTGCAGCAGCGGGGTGGCGAAGGTGTTGTCGACGGAGACGAGGAACCCGCGGTCCTTGGCGGCCGCGGTCAGCGCGGGAACGTCGGCGACCTCGAGCATCGGGTTCGTCGGCGATTCGATCCACAGCATCCCCGGGGATCCGGCTGCGCCGGCACTCGCCGAGGCGGCCGTTCCGTCCGTGTCCCCCGCCGAGGCGGCCGTCCCGTCCGTCGCCGCCTGACCTGTCGTGGCGTGCCCCGCCCGATCGAGGGCGGCGATGACCGCCTCGGTGTCGGAGATGTCGACGGTGACGAGGTCGAAGTTCTGCCGCCCAGCGATCTGCTCGGCTGAGGCGAGCGCTCCCTGGTAGCTGTGGGTCGGGATGATGAGCGTGCCGTCGGCGGGCACGAGGCTGATCACGGCGGAGATCGCGGCCAGACCGGAGCCGAAGACCAGACCGGGCAGGCTCGCATGTTCGAGCTGACCGAGCGCCTCTTCGAAGGGCGTCCATGCGGGGGTGTCGAAACGGCCATAGGCGTAGGGCGATGCGGAGATGTCGCCCGCGCTCACGAAGGTCGAGGACAAATCGATCGGCGGGTTCACGGCAGCGCCGTCGGCGCGCTGCGGGCGTCCGGTTTCGACGACGATGGTGTCGGCAGCGAACTCGGAACGAGCGGCGGGCGAAGAGGAGGCGGGCTCAGTCTGTGTCATGTCCCCAATATACGGGCGCGATCGCCGCTGGTGCCGAGCCGTCCGGATTCCATCACTCGAGGCTGTCGATCATGTGCTCGAGCAGCAGGCGCGCTCCGGGCGACTGCCGCCTGCCCTTCGTCCATACGGCGTGGAGTTCGCGGGTGAGGTCGACGTCGTCGCCCACCGGCAGCGGCACCAGCCGCCCGGCCCGGAAGTCATCGCGCAGAGCGAGCTCGGAGAGAACGGCCGGGGCCACGGATGTGGCGGCGGCGATGCGCAGGGCGGAATTCGATCCGTACTCGCCGGCCACGCGCACCCCGCCCGCGCCGAGCAGCGCCGCGTCGATGGTCTCCCTCGTGCCGGAGCCGTTCTCACGCACCAGCAGCGGCACCTGCGCGAGCCCCTCGGCGGTGATCGGCGTCGTCCAGGCGTGGGCGAAATCCGGGGCACAGGCGATCATGAGTCGGTCACGGCCGACCACCTCGGCGTTGAGGTCCTGGGGCAGGGACACGGATTCGATGAGCCCGAGGTCGCAGGTCTGCCGGCGCACCCGGTCGATGACGGTCGCGGAGTTCTCCACCGACAGTCCGATGTCGATCGTCGGATGCGTGGCGCGGAACGTCGTGAGGTGGTGGGGCATGAGGTATTCGGCGACCGTCAGCGAGGCGCTGACCTTGACGGTTCCGGCGCGGGCGTCCTGGATGGCGCGGGCTCCGGCGTAGAGGGTGTCATAGGCTTCGATGATCTTCGAGGCCCATTCGGCGACGGCCCGGCCTTCGACGGTGAGTTCGGTTCCCCGCGGCGAGCGCCGCAGAAGCGGGACCTTGAGATCGCGTTCGAGGTTGCGCAGACTGCGGGAGGCGTTCGGTTGGGCGAGATCGAGTTTCGCCGCGGCCTGGCCGATCGATCGGGCGCTGCCGCTAAGGGCCACCAGCAGCCCCAGCGCCTGGAGCTCGGGCCAGTTCTTCATATTCCCGAGAGCGTGCATATGCCCATCATGGCATATCAGATCCATATGGGTTGCATCGAAATCACCGTCTACTGCGACCGTGCCGGCGTTGACAGACTGAAGTCATGAACCGCTTCACCTCCCTCTTACCCGGACTCGCCGTCGCCGCTGTGGCCACGGCCGTCGCGTGGCCGATCTCCATGCTCGCCCCCGTGCTCTCACCGCTGCTCGTGGCGATCGTGCTCGGCATCCTCCTGGGCAATCTCGCACCCAACCTCCCCGAGGCGTTCATGCCCGGGCTCAACTTCGCGGCGAAGCCGCTGCTGCGCCTGGGCATCGTCGCACTCGGTGCGCAGGTAGTGCTCGGCGACATCCTCGATCTCGGCTGGCTCGTCCTCGTCCTCGCCGCCGTCATCGTCGCCGCCGGCATCCTGTCCGCCCTGGCCCTGGCCGGACCGCTCAAGGTCGACCGTCCCCTGGCTGTGCTCATCGGCAGCGGATTCGGCATCTGCGGTGCCGCCGCCGTCGCCGGAGTCGAGTCGACACTGAAGTCGAAGAAGGAGGATGTGGCCGCAGCGATCGGCCTCGTCGTCCTCTTCGGCACCCTGATGATCGCCATCGTCCCCGGCCTCTCGACCGCCCTGGGCCTGTCGCCGGAGACCGCCGGAATGTGGGGCGGAGCCGCCACTCACGAGGTCGCCCAGGTCGTGGCGATCGGCGGCATCATCGGGCCCGCGGCCCTTGAGATCGCCGTGCTCGTCAAGCTCGCCCGCGTCATCATGCTCGCCCCCACCGTCGCCGTGTTCAGCTACGCCGTGCGCCGCAGTGAGGACAAGGCGCTGGCGACCACCGGCACCGAGGCGGCCGCCGGCAGGGCAGGGGCGGCCGCGGGTTCCGCGCCGGCCGCGACGAAGCAGGCTCCGGCTCAGGGCAAGCGCCCGCCGATCGTGCCCCTCTTCGTCGTCGGGTTCCTCGTCATGGCGGCGCTGCGCACCTTCGGCCTGCTGCCGGAGTTCGCGGTCACCGGCCTCAGCTGGATTCAGACCGTGTGCTTGGCGATGGCGATGTTCGCCCTCGGTCGCGGAGTGCAGTGGCGATCGCTGAGGAACCTCGGCGCCCGACCGATCGCTTTGGCCGCCTTGGTCACGATCATCGTCGGCCTCATCGCCCTCGGCGGAGCCCTCCTCCTCACCTGATTCCCCAATTGCTACCTGACGG
>NZ_JAJB01000050.1:0-58486 GCF_000583215.1 Brevibacterium sp. VCM10 | reverse complement strand
CCCGTTCTGCGGAGCCGGTGGGATTTGAACCCGATTGAACGCCCAGCCCGGCGCGCGATCGGCGGATTCTCGGGGCTTGGCAACAGCGGAGAGTGGTCTAGCCATTCCCAGATGTGCCCAAATTGTGCCCGCAGCGTGCCCGCCCGCGGCTGCCTCAATAACGAATCGGACACTAAGTGCGTAGTTGCCGACCATCGACACACAGAAAGTTCTAAGATCCGATCATGCGCAAACCATTCATTTCCGCCTTGGCCGTGCTCACCCTTTTCCTCGCGGGATGCGGACCTGAAAAATCTGGCGGTTCATACGACGACATCAACGCCCTCCGGGATGCCTTCATCAAAGCCGGCGGCGACTGCGAGGAATGGGACGAATCCAATCAGGTCCTCGGCGCCGCCCAGTCCGGCGACTGCGGCACCGACACCGTACTGTCCGTCTACCTCACCCACGACGCCGTACAGCAGCGAATCGCGGATACCAAAGACTCCATCTTCAGCGCCGCCGGCGGCGAATGGCTCACCGGTGAGAACTGGGTGATCAACACCGACGACGTTCGCGGCCTCCAAGAGAAGATGGGTGGGCAGATCGTGTCTTTCGGAAGCGACGAGGAGGAGTGACCATGGCTAGCGCAATCGGAATGCTTATCGTCTGGGCGCTCAGCCTCGTCATCCTTATCTTCGTCATCGGCGCCGGCGTACGCGTCGGCATGCGATGGTCACGGATTGACGAACGCAAAGAGCAGGAGGCCCGCAATCATCCTGCGTACCGAGACGGGCAGTCCGTCTTCAACTACAAGCCCAACAAGAAGTTCAAGTAGCGAAGGAGACATCCATGGAGTTCTTCGGACCACTCATAGCCGGAGCCCTCGGCGTCATCATCGTCCTCTTCATTTCCATCTACGTGATCGAGGAGGGCGTGCGTCGAGGTATGCGGAAAGCACGAGCAGATGAACGCGCAGAGAACGCCGAATACGAACGGTGGGAGGCCGAAGAGGACGCCGGCTAGACAGCCTTCCCTTCCCACCACACATCGTCCGGCATCAGCCATACACCGATCGCCTGGACTCGACGGTCCTTGGACTCTACAAAGATCGCACCATCGAAGCCGAGGCGCGTCGCCGTCCCATCGAGCCACACTTCACCGTCCCGATCGAACACGAGCCGAGCACGCACCCTCATCGGCTGCCGGTCCCGGAAGGAACCGCGGGCACCGGCGTCGTTGCGAATCTTCTGCCAGTAACGCCAGGTAGCTGTGCCGTAGTCCTCGGTCATTGTTCTATTATTCTTCGATTCGACACGCGATCAAAGTCGGCTCCGGATAATTGGTGGAGCGGCAGTTTGTTGCCGTAATTGAGGCTAGAGAAGGGATCAGGCCATGGATGAGAAGGAACTCATCATGTACGTAGGTGGACCGCTACACGGCAAAGTGGAGCTGTTGACCGCCCAAGAGGACGAGGACAACTGCCGTGGCCACCTCGGCGGGTGGTACAAGTCTGCGGGCACAGGCGAGCACGAGGGCCAGTTTGCGGGCAGGCGCGAATGGATCACCGATGAGCGGCCACCGTGGTCTCCGTCGCCGGAGTCGGAGATCGACGGGACGCGCGACTGATTGCGTGCACGACAGAAGGCCCCCACCGCTTTCACGGTGGGGGCCATCTATGCGTCCGGGTCAGACGTCCAGCGCAGCTCTGACAGCTGCGTCCTTCGCCTCGAGGAGTTTCCTCAGGCTAGTCGACTTCTCCGGCCCATCGGGCAGTGACTCGTCGATGTCACAGGCGAGTCTGTGGAACTTCTCAGACGTGTCCCGTAGAGCGCCAACACGCAGGTGGTCGAAGGCGAAGTAGCGCATGATCTGTGTGGCCATGGGGTCTCCTCTCAGTGCTTCGGCTCGTAGTCGACAGGGACGGGAGTCGCGTCGGTCTCTCGGTCCGGGTCGCGCTTGATGTACGCGCCGAGGACCGCGGCCAGCGCGGGGACGCCGGCATAGATCACCGGCGCCCAGCGTCCAGCCCAGTCGAGCATGTCGGGGGTGATTGCCGAGAGCATGGCAACGACGATCACGACGACACCGGACGAGATGCCGGCGGCGCCGACCTTGGGTGAAGTCTTCTTGTTGGTGGGCATGAGTGCTCCTTGGGTCAGTCCTGGCCGATGCCGAGGAATTGGGCCTGCACGTCAACGAGCGACAGCAGGCAGATTATGAGGCCGAACACGAAGATCGGCAGGCCGAGGCCGATTGCGACCGCGGCGAGAGCGGCGAGGGTGCGCATGGTCACCACAGCTTCCCGGCGTTGAGGTTGTCCTGCAGCTTGCGGACCATGACTGACGGATTCGATACGTATCCGTCTGGAATGGTGCCGAGCTTGCGCTGTAGTGCCCCGATTGTCTGCGGTCCAATTCGGCCGTCCTTGGTCACGCCGAGCTTGCCCTGCAGGGCTTCGATGACGTTCGATGAGCGCGGGTTCGATGTCCATTCCCATCCGGACAGCAGGCCGGGGTTCTGGGTCTTGTACGCGATCGGCTGGAACGAGACCTCGCCGTCGACGGGAGTGCCGAGCTCCTCCTGTAGACGCCTGGTCGTGGCTCGACCCCATTTGCCATCGACCGTGATCTGATTAGCCTTAGGATTGGCCGACTTCTTCGGCTTGCGGGTCCACTTGAGGCCCAGCTCTTCGGCCTTGTCGATGGTCTTGTCACCGGCGAGTCCGTCCGGGACGAGTCCGTGCTTCTCCTGGAAGGCTTTCGTGGGCTTCTCGGTGTCGGCTCCGAAGTAACCGTCGACTCCGCCGTCGCCGATGTCGTACCCCTGCGAGACGAGGAAGTCCTGCCAGTCCTTTACCGGATCGCCCTTGTCCCACAGGCCGAGGGTGATGCCGTAATCGACGGTCTCGTACTCGCGCTTCCCGGATCCGCCGCTCGATGATCCGCCGCCGGTGGTCGAGGGCACCTTGCCGGACTTCTTGTATTCGTTCACGGCGTCGACGAGCTCGCTGAGGCGAGGGTAGTAGTCGCCGGGGCAGGCGGTGTTCTTCCAGTCCTTGTGGCCGTAGTACTTCATGGAGCCGTGCTTGCGTTCGAGGTTGACGCACAGCTCGACGAGGGTGGCCCAGTCGCCGGCGCTCATCTCGGGGCGGCATTCGATGCCGATGGTGGTGCCGTTCGCTTTGTTGTTGCCGCCGTGCCAGGATGCGCGGGAGTCCTCGACGATCTGAGTCACGAGGCCGTCCGAGACCACGTAGTGCGCCGACGATCCGCGGTTGCCGGTGTACCCGCGCAGCCATGACACGACGTTCGCGTGCTTCTGGCCGTCAGATCCCCAATGGTGGATGGTGATGCCGACGATGCCGGACCCGTAGCCGTAGCTGGATCTCGACGAGTGGTTGCGGCCGATGTTCTTCACGAACTTGTAGGACATGATTCCCCTTTCGGGCATACGAAAGCCCCGGCAGGTGCGTCCTGTCGGGGCTGTGGTGGTGTGGTTCGGTTACGGTGTCGCGGTGGGTGAGCTGGTTGGTGTTGTCGTGGTTTGTTGGGCGCGGCAGGGTCCGTCGACGGTGATGGTGGTGTCGTCGGTGAAGGTGAATAGCCAGTCGCCGCTTGTTGTGCAGGCGACTGAGGCGACTCCGCGTCCGTTCTTTCCTGGGTTGCCTGTGTCTCCTTTGTCGCCTTTCGGTCCGGGGTCGCCTTTCTCGCCCTTCTCGCCCTTGGCTCCGGGGGCACCGTCCTGTCCGGGTGCGCCGGCTTCGCCTTTCTGGCCCGTCGATCCGGGTTCGCCCGCGGGCCCCGGGACTCCGGTTTCGCCTTGCTGTCCGACAGGTCCGGGGATGTCTGAGTCTTCGCCGTCTTGGCCTGGTTTTCCGGCAGGGCCGCGGACGGTGGAGTCCTGTCCGGGTTCGCCTTTGGGGCCGCGGGGCCCGGGCGGGCCGGCGGGACCGGGTTCGGCAGGCTTCACGCTCTTCTTCACCTGCTCGGCTTTCGTGCAGATGTCGCGGCCGTTGACCTTCACCGATCCCTCAGCGCACGCCTGAGAAACTTGGTCGGCGAGCGCGTTTGCGTTCGTGGTGGCGTTGTCGGCTTCCTGCTGGGTGGAGGTGATTGTCCAGATCGTCCATACGGCGCACACGATCGCTGCCAGGAGGAAGAGTGTGTTGACCCAGCGGGGTGGGAATTCGCGGTCGCGTCGGTCATCGTGTCGGTTTCGCATCATGCACCTCCGTCGCGCTGTTGGAGGATGCGCAGCTGGTCTTCGAGGGCGATGCGCCGTGCTCGTTCTTGGTCGCGTTCTGATTCGGCTGCAATGCGTTTGGCTTTCTCGTCGGTGAGCGCGGTGCGCAGGTCTGCGTTGTCGCGCTGTTCGCGGTCGATGTCCTCGCGCAGTTCGGCGCGGCGCTCGGCGTTGAACTTGCGGTCGGAGAGGAAGAACCACGCTGCGACGGCGACGATGCCGCCGGGGCCGCCGTAGGTGGTGAGGAACGATGGGATATCCACTGCATGGTCCCTCCTGTTATCGCGATCGTGCGGGTGCCGTCGTCACAGTCATTCGACGGCCTCCCAGCCTTGCGGGTACGCGGTCGGGGACCATGTGTTGCTGTCGATGAGTGACACATACTCCGCGCCTTCGAACATCACATGATCGCCGGTCTGGTAGGCGTCATGTGCGCCGGTCGGGGCCACCCATTCCGGTACGGCCCCTTCTTCCACGACTTCCCGCCACCCCGACACTCCTGGTTGCCACACGTTGGCAGGCGTCAATGACACCCAAGTCTTCCCGTCGTGTGTGACAGTCCAGTCTTTTGGGTACGCGTTCGTCGCGTCCGTGGGTTGCACCCATTCGTCACCGTCGGTGATGCCTTGCGCGGCGAGAACGTCACGGGCAATCGCATCCATCTGCTTCCCCGCCGTGGCGAGTGTTTGCCGGCGACCCAGCTCCGTGTCGATCATGGTTTTCAGTTGTCGGAGTTCTGCATCTGAAGCATCTCGGATATCCACTCGGGAAGCACCTGCCCTTCGTTTGGTTTGATTTCGGTGATGTTCGTGATTTGGTTGCCGCACACCCCGCACATGACGGTCACGTCACCGTGAACTTGTATGGGTTGCCACGCGGACGGGCAATCAGTGGTTTCACACGTTGCGTACAAGTCAGGCTCCTTGGTCGAAAGCAATCCAGGCGACACGACGGGGGCCGGATGAGGTCGAGAACATGTTGATGGTGAACGAGGTAGCCGACACGTCACGCACACCCACGGACACGTCGCGTGGTGCGCTCGTGTAAGCGGTGAGCGTCAGTTCTGGAATGTTGACGAACCGGCCCGGTGGGAATGTGACTTCCACACTCGTTGTGCTGTTCGCGGACGGGGACGTGATAACCACTTGCCCGGACACGACGGCACCGGACCATGAACCGTTCGGGAAGAACGTGAGTGGCCCCCACCGCCCGGACCCGTCACCTTCGACCCGGTACGTTCCCGACGCGGATTCGAGGACAGCTTTCTCCGCTTCAGGGAAGTTGTTGTTGTCCCTCGGTGACGGCTTGGAAGCCCAATCGGTGGGCAGTTCGTCATACCAGGCGACCGGGCGGCCCTCACTGAAACTCCATGTCGGGGAATGGAAATCAGTGCGTGTCGGAATCGTCTCCTTCTTCGCTATGGCGGGCAGAATCATCTGCACACCATCCGGGAGAGGCTGACCTATGAACTTGATTCCCGCACGGCGCGGCCACGTGAACCGTTTCGGTGGGCTGATCCTCGACCACGTTTCGGTGATTCCGTTGTCATCCCAGTCTTCTGCCCACGCGTACACGGCCCACCAGTCGCCGGACTCGTCGCCCGTGTTGATGTCGGCGTACTCCACGATCTTCCCGGCAGGGTCGAGGGCACGGAACTTCCCGTCATGGAACACAACACCCGTGCTTCCGGGCTCCGCCGCGAACCATCCACCCGCATCAACACGGTTGCCGCTCACCGTGTACCGGATGAACGAGTTATTGGATGCTCGTGCGGCCACCATGTGGTTTGACCCGAAATCGCCAGCACCAACGTATACGCCAACAATGTCGGAGGCCACGTTTTCGCCAATGGAGACACCGCTGATTTTCGCGCCAGTGGTTTTGTTGTAAGTGCGGAAAATGAGGTCACCAGCGTCCGTGCACTGAGCAATGACAACGCTCGTCCCGTCATTACCAATACCCGGTTTATACACGAGCGGGTTCGTGGACGAGTACGCAATATCCTCGTACTCGAATTCCCGCTTCTGCGTCAGGTTCAGGTCGGTGACGATCACCGTCGACGTGTGGTTGGTCAGGGTCAGCCAGTACAGTTCCGACCCAATGCAGGTGACACCGAACAGTCGCCCCCACGCACTGGGAAGCGAGACCTGTTCGGCTGCACCTGTGGCGGCATCGATTTTCCAGGCCGCACCAATCTCCGGCCATGCTTCCGCTGTCCAATAATGGGTACCGTCGAACGTGAGACCGACCGGTGTAGCATCAGACGGTGGCGTGAACTCAACGCCCTCCCAGTAGGGTTGCACGACGGGTGGTGCGGTCGGGTCCGTCACACCAGCAGCCAACGTAAGTTTCGCACCCTGGGCGAGCGTGTTGTTCGCCTTGAACTCAGCACCCTCGTTCACGACAAGAGTGTCAGCTTCGACCTCGCCCTTGAACGTGTTCCCCGCAGCCGATAATTGGGTGCGCACATCATCGTTCTCGTCTTTCACGGTGAACCGGGAGCCGATGATGTCGACGCCCTCGAACAGTCGGTTGCGGAACACGTCCGCATCCATCATCTCCGCACGCACTTCCACGAACTGCGCCAGCTTCGCCCAGAGTTCCTCCGACGCCACGATCTTCGGGGCAGTGACCGAGTTCGTCAGTAGAGCGTTCTCACCGATGAACTCCTCAGCCTGTGACATGCGGGCAACGACGACCTCAGCAAAGAGCTTCTTGATGACGGCCTCGGCGAGCGCAGCGGTACCGGCCTTGAAATTGCCAACCTCGAGGACATCGGCGGCGAGGTGCGGAGTCTGGATGCCACCTGGCTCGATGAGCGTCCCGCCGACTGGCTTGTACAGTTTCATGCCAGAGAACGACACCTTGGCGCTGGTGTTCGTCCCTGAGCTGTGGTTGAGGTAGAACGCCTGGACGATGATCGACTCGACGCCGGCAGGGACGACTTTGGAGGATACGACCTTCGTCCAAGAGGTCGGCACGGTGTACTTGGCAATTGGCCCTTGGGTAGCACCAGCGCCTCCGCCCTCGATATCAGTCCAGTCCTGCAGTCTCCCTGCTGTCGACGTGTTTGCCCCAGTCTGATCTTGGATCGTGACGTAGAGAGCCGAGTTAGGGGTGTCCGCCTTGACCCATGCCTCGAACACCAGCGTTTCGCCGGGAGCGACCGGGAAGCGTGTCCCGGCGAACGGGTTGTAAACGTAGCTTCCCGCGGGGAAGGTGACCATTGGCGCATTGTTCGGTCCGCCCGTCGCCGCGTACTCGGCATTAGCGGGCCACCCAGCGTTCGACCCGACGTTCAAGTCCCCATTGGGGATAAGGTTGCGGTCCCCACCGATGAGCAACTTGTCGGCGAGGATCGCCCCGGCGCGGATTCGGTTGACGACGTCGAGGAAACCGGTCGTGATCGTCGATGCGTCCACATTCGACAGGACGGCACCGTCGACATGGTGCTCGACCCACACATTGCCCTGCCAGCGGGAGCGACGGATCTCGCGGCCCCCCGAGCCGAGTGAAGTCAGCTTCACCCATGTGTCACCGACTGCACCGTCATAGTTGACGGGCGGGTCCGCCGTCGACCACTTCGTAGAAGACTTGCCGCCGATAGCCGAGGTGAGTGTGCCCTCCACATTCGCAATCTCCGCAAGGGCCGCGTCGATCGCTTCTTGCCGGGCCTGCGCGATCTCATCAGAGATCTCCTCCGGGTCCAGATCTGCGATACCCGCGAGTTTGTCTGCGAGGGTCTGCTGTCCCTCGATAAGCATCTCGCCGGCGTTCTTGATCAGAGTCGCAGCCGCGTCGATTTCCTCGAGCACAATGTCCCCGTACCCGGGCACCTCAACATCGACAGGTGCGGACGGGGCAGACATTTTCCCCGCCTGCGACCAGGCGACGAGACACACTGCATACGAGCCCTTCTCGACACCGATCTTCACTTCCCCGCCCGATGCCGCAACCATTGACCCCTTCGCCGTCAACCGCGAAGGAACGACCGTGTCGCCCGCCTGCACGTACACTTCGGTACGTGCATAATCGGACGGTGCGAGAGCATCAGCATCAAAGTCACCATTCCAATGCACCCTGATCTGCCCGAAATCCACCTCGACTGTGAACCCGACCGGTGTCGGCGGGGTGGGGCCGGATATGACGTGGATGGTGTTGCCGCCGTCGTCCTGTTGGCCGATGGTCATTTTGAGGTTGCCTTCGGCGTCCTTCGAGTCGATTGCACCGTTCTCGATCGACGACAGTGCGAGCTGTGGTCCGCCGGCGAGTCCCCTGTACTGCTTCTTGAGGTTCTCGACGTCTCGGTAAAGGCGGTCCAGTGTCATTTGCTCACCTTCTCTGCGCGCATGATCTGCAGCGTGGTCACGTTGGATTCGGGTCGGATCTGAATGCCGAGGATCTTCACCCACATTTCGCGAATCCCAGACCAGCCGGGTGCGGTTTCGATGAGGATGTCGTCTCCGACGGAGTAGGAGCCCAGCCGTGCGTGGTCGCTTTGTCGGACTTGGATCTCGGTTACGTCGGCGGTGCCGGAGAGCAACTTCCGTTCCGCCGCTGCACGCTTCTTCGCCTCTGTCGGGGTGGTGATCGACTTGTCGATGATCACCGCGTCACGGCCGAGGCGTCCGGGGTTCGCGGCGTTGTCTTCGGCGCGCATCATCTTCGACCCTTCACCGGCGCCGAGAACAATCACGTCGGAGGCGTACGAATCCCCACCGATGTCGAACCTTGGTTGTTCGACGACGTTCTCCCCGACGACGAACCGCAAGTCGGTGCGGCGAGCGCCGAGGCGTGGGTAGCCGTAGTGGAGGATGTGGCGGATCGCGGTTTTGTCGGTGTTCCATTCGTGGGTCATGGTGTATTCGAATGGGGCGATGTTGGCGAGGAGGTCGAACTCTTTGGCGAGGTCGTGGGTTTGGTAGTAGGCGAGGACGTAGGGGGTGACCTTTGTCGGTGTGGTGGTGGGGGTGACGTTGTCGTCGCCGATGAACATATCCCGGGAGGTTTCGGCGCCGGCGAATTCGACTCCGATGTTGAAGTGGGGGCGGGCTTGGGTGTGTTCCCACAGGTGGCGTGAGACTTTGAGCGGGTCGTCTCGTTCGATGGACTTCACCTCGGTGTAGCGGGTGTCGGTGAGGTATCCGGTGTGGCCGATGCAGTCGAGCTGCAGTTTCGGGGCCTCGTCGTCGTAGTCCTTGAGGATGCCGCCGCCGCGAATGTGGCCGTCCTCTTCGGCGTAGATCGCGGTCCACCAGGGCACGAAGATGTGTTCTCCGTCGTCGGTTTTCAGGGATGCGATCTCTGGGGTGATGGTGCCTTTGACCCCGCCGTGGCCGTTGACGACGGGGTTGACCTCCGCGTTGGAGAGGGGCACGTTGAAGTTGAGGAACGTCTCAGTGCCATCTCCGTTCATGCGTGTTGCGATGTAGCGCCAGGTCATCAGAGTGTGTTCTCGTCGATCGCTTTTTGGGCGAAGATGATCTGGATGCCAAGCCCGGATTTGTGGTCCATATACACGCCATTCGTGTCCGCTTCGTCTGAGAGGCCTGCCTTGAATCCGAATCGGATTGTTTTGCCACGCAGTTTCTTCGGCACTGTGACCTGATCAATCAAGGGCCACGACGTCCGGTAGTTTCCTTGTGTGCCGGTGGTGTCGAAGGCGAACTGTTGAGTGGCGTACTCAAACTGTCGGCCCTTCGGCCAACCGTGGTCTCGATACTCGTCACCGAACTCCATCCAGTACAGTCCGTGAGAGTTCTTCCCCGACTCACACTTCACGCCCACCCAGTCGGCGCGAATGCTCATATGGGTGGCCCACGGCCTGATGTAGATCTCGGCCGAGTTCGGTGATCCTGAACCGCCGGGGAACATCTCTCCGTACCAGCCACCGTTTGCTCCGTTGTGACGGGAGTTCACGTAGTTGTGGCGGAGATCATTGTCCTCCATGATGCGAGGACGGGAGAACGTTGCGATGTCCGTCTTCGGATCTGCGAGCTCCCGGATGTCCATAAGCATCGCGTTCGTGATCGTCGCGGTGTTCGCCGGCTGGGTGAGGGTGGTGAGGTAGACGTGCGGGTAGGTGATCCCTTCGAGCGTTGAAACCCACTCGTATGAAGTTCGCAAGTCCGTGGCCGGGTTCGTCGGGATACCCGCTTCATACTGTTCGTCATGAACCGCCCAGATGAGATGTTTCACCTGAGCGCCAGATGAACCGGTGGGAGCGACCGGGAAGTCGGTGCTGCTGATCTCGCGGCCGGAGTACGATTGCGATCCACCGTTCTCTCCGAGATAGTCATTCGGAGACGCACACGCCCCTGAGAGGATCCGCACGAACCCTCCCGGAGTGGGAAGAGCAGTGACCCTCATATCCTCGGGCTGGATGACTCCTCTGCCGCCCTTTGTCGACGCATACAGGGAGAGGCGAGCGCCTTCGACGGAGTTCTCTGCACCGTTTCCTACGGCCCACGCTTGGTCCAATGGCATGATCAGTGTCTCCTTTTCAGAGAGTGGTGATGGTTGGCCGCCAGGTGACGGTGAGGGTGGATGTGCCGGATTGGTCTTCTCCGGTGAAGGTGAGCTCGGAGGGTCCGGGCGGGATGGTTATGTCGTTCAGGCGGGTGCCGGGGGTGACGAGGCCCGCGGCGGAGGCCCCGTTATCCCAGAGGATCGTCTGTCGACGGGCGTCGAGAGTGATCGCCCTGTCATAGGCCAGGGACTGTTTGAGGCCGAATTCCCAGCCGGGGCCGGCGGCGTGGGCTTTGCCGATGGGCCCGTGAATTTCGACCTGCACGTCGTGGGTGGGGGTGAGGCCGCCACCGTCTTCGACGATTCCCTGCCTTGTGCCACCCTGAGTGGTGCCCCAGGGGAAGACGATGGGGAACACGAACCCGCCGGCAGCTCCGGGTGTCATCGTCATGGAGTGGACGCGAGCCTTGCCGTCGACCATGTCCGCCGACGAAGGCTGGAAGGTGGCCTTCGCCTTGATCGTTTCGAGGACGAACAGGTCGGTGGCGTCGTCTGGTTTCAGTTCGCGGGGGCGGCCGTAGATGCGGCGGGCGGTGCCGTGCATGTTGAAGTCCAGCGGCAGTTCGGCGCCGGGAGTGTCACGAAGATGCTGCGCGGCCCATGCGTTGGCGAGAGCGAAGTAGTTCTCTGCCGCCTCGGCGGGGGTGGTGCCGGTGATCGTGAAGTCGATGCCCCAGGGTTTCGGGTCGGCGTAGTCGCGGCCGAAGAACACGTTCGCCCCGACCGGGTTGACGATGTCCTGATCCCGCCACGCAATACCTGGGGTGTCGACGCGGGAGAGGTAGACGGCGTGGCCGGACCCGAACCGGTACCCGTCGAGGTCGAACTCGGCGTGGATGAGTGGGTTCATCAGTGTCAGCTCCGCATCAGGTTCGAGGACCGAGAGACACGGCGCTTCGAGTCTTCGTATCCGTTGGCGACAGTGGCGAGGACGTACCCACCCATGTCCTGGTCACCGACCCGCACCGTCAGCTGCACACCCTCGAGCGCAGTCGCGAGGTCTCCGGCGGTGAGTTGGCCGGCGGCCGCGGTGGCGAGCGCGTCGATGGAGGCCTGGTCGAGGCCGAGCGTGGACGGTACGGACCGCATGAGTTGGTTCTCGATCGACACGGACTGCTGGTGAGGAATGACCCTCTCGCCGCCGGAGAAGTCGACGAGCTCCCGGCCTTCCTCACCGACCCAGTGCAGGCCCGGGGTGGCCGAGAGTGTTCCGCGCGCGTACCCGCCGCGGCGGTCGTATGCCTTTGCCAGTGACCCGTACCGAGCCAGGGCGTAGGACATGGAAGCGACGATGTTCGACATCGGGTCGAGAATGTTCTTGTCATACGGTGCTCGGGCGTAGGCACGGAACGTGGGCGGGATGACCTGCATGAGGCCCTGCGACGGGTAACCGCGCTTCGCGTTGATGTCCCAGTTGTTGACCGCGTTCGGGTTACCGCCGGACTCCTGGTTCATGCGCCGCAGAGTACGGCCCACGTTCGACAAGGGCTGGTTCATGAAGTTCAAAGCGGAGATGACCGTCGGCCGCCACCGCTCCACGTTCCCGCCAGAATCGCCCTCACCCTCGGTGAAGGTCTTCGCGTACTCCTTGGCCTGCTTGATCGAGCCGGCGACGACCTTCTCCATCACACCGACACCGAGCTGCCCGGTGAGGGTGTTGCCGTCGAGCTTGTCGGAGTACTTCGCGATGAGTTCCTTACCGCGGCGCCGGGCGGCCTTCTCAAGCTCCTTCTTGATGTCACCTGTGTAAGAGATGTCGCCGAGGATGCCGGCATCCATGGCCCCGCCACCGACGGCCTTACCGCGGTTGTCGGCGTGGAGGTGATCAAAGTGCCCGGCGGCTTTCCACAGGACGAACGCCCAGGGGAATGCGGCCTTGAACGCAGCGATGTTCGCATCGAAGAACCGAGTTTCGATCGCATTCTGGCCGCCAGGACCGTAGTTCACATCGATCGCATTGTCGTCGTAGTGCTGCGAGTTCGGGGAGTGTGTGCCGACAGGGCCGAAGTGAGAATGCTCTCCGACGCGGGCGCCGCGTGCCTTCCACCAGTCGCCGGCGGCGATGATGCCACCACCTGCGTACCCGTCGCGGAACTGTGTCAGGTCTTCACCGCGGAGGGCTGCAGCGTTGACTGCGAACATTCGATCACGTTCGTAGGGGTCGCGCATCGCTTCGGAGACGTACACGCCCTCACCGGAGCGCATCGGCACCAGCTGGTCGTCACCAGACGCGTACGGGGTGTATCCGGGGATGAGTCCACCTCCGGCGAACCCGCCCTTCGGCTTCTTCACCCCGGAGAGCTTCACGCCGACGGAGCCGAAGGACTTGTTGATCTCCTTCGCGAACGAGTTCAGCACATCCGCCGTGTCGTTAAGGGAGCCGCCGACGTCACCGGGGACCTTCTCCATCGTCTTATCGATGCCAGAACGCAGACCCGAGAAATTCGCCTTGCCGCCGCGCTCAATCGCGGAGAACCCGGTATCAGCGGTCTTGCCGAGCGTGCCCAGACGCTTCCCCGCGTCCGTGTCCATGCCGCCCATGGTGGTGTCGACGTCCTTGCGCATGTCGCCGGCCGTCTTCCCGGTGGCCTTCTTGATCGCCGACCACTCATCCGACTGGGTCTTGCCCATCGCCTTGAGGTTCTTCGACTGATCGGAGGCCATGGTCGCGAGGTTCTTCACCTGATTCGAGACCATCCCCGACAGAGCCGTCGACTGCGTGCCAGCCATCGTCGACATCTGCGACGCCAGATCCGCACCCATCGCCGTGAGCCCGGTCGTCATCGTCTCCTGCATCCCCGTCATCGCGGCGGCAGTGCCATCCTGACGAGCCACCAGAGACGCATCCGTGTCAGCGGTCATCTGCAGGTACGCGGCGGCGGTGAGGGCCTGCATCGACGTGAGAGCTTCCTCAGTCGTCGCGACAGTGTCCTCCCACGACACATCCGCACCCTGCTGCGACCCAGCAAGATCAGTCGGACCCTGCGAGGCCGCGAGCGACGACCCGTACTCCGAGGCCGAATCCGCCGAGGCGAGCGCGGGGGTGGTGGCGTAGTCGGTGGGGATCGGGCCGAGTGCGGTCACGGGTGGGACGGCGGCGAGGCCGAGCTTCGCTGCGGTGTCCTGGATGCGGGTGATGCCGTCGAGGAGGC
The DNA here is from genome assembly GCF_000583215.1 of Brevibacterium sp. VCM10. NCBI lineage: Bacteria > Bacillati > Actinomycetota > Actinomycetes > Micrococcales > Brevibacteriaceae > Brevibacterium > Brevibacterium sp. VCM10. The sequence goes on along the minus strand of NZ_JAJB01000050.1, from coordinate 44,582 downwards.
TGTTGTCGAGGCCGTCGACGGTGTCGATGCCGCGGGCGTACATGACCGTTGACGGGGAGTGGATGCCGAGAGCCTTCCTGAGGGAGTTCTCCATGCCCTTGGCGATCTTCTCGATCGTCTTCTCGACGGCCTTCTGCTGAGATTCGAGTCCTTTGACCAGTCCGGCGGCGGCGTTGACTCCACCGGAGTAGAACCCTTCGGTGACGTAGGCGCCGGCCTGTTTCGAGTACTTCGCGATGTCCTTGTAGGAGGCGTTGATCGACTGCACGTCCGACGAGGAACCTTTGAGGAGTTCGTCGGCCATGGTGATCGACTCGTCGATGGAGCCCGCGCTGGCGACTTCCTGCAGGATCGCGCCACCGTAGCCCTTGCCGGCGAGCTTCTTGAGCTTCCCGGCCAGACCCTTCACCTTCGCCGCGGCGGCGGCCGCGTTCGTGCGGACACCGGAGACTCCGGTGGTCTGTTGCCAGGTGCCGTTCTTGTCCTGAGCCCACTGCGAGGACACATCGAGCTCGTACGCGCGACTCTGGATCGACGACGACACAGAGTTCTGGATCTGCTTGAGCTCGTCGAGTTTGTCCTGCGCCTTCTCCGTCTTCGCTTCGAGCTTGTCGAGCGAGGAGTACAGCGACTTGAGCGACTTCTCGTAGCCGCGGGCGTCGATGCCGGCACGGCGGCGAGCGCTGCGGGAGAGGTCGTCGTTGCCTGCGAGGGTTTTGAGTCGGTCGACGGCGGAGTATCCGCCGGACAGTGACCCGGTGACCTGGTCGCGGATGTCGCCGCGGCGGATGTCGGTGCGCAGTTCGGTTTGGAGGTCGCGGACTCGTGCGCGGCGTTCGCGTTCTTCCTTGCGGCGTTCGGCAGCGGCTTCGCGTTGCTTCCTGGCGCGTTCCTTGGCGTCGTCGGACTTCGACGAGGCGATGCCGCCGGCGGCCATGGGGAGGGTTCCTGGCATGCGCTGCAGGGCCTCGGCGAGGATCTTCCAGGAGCGTCGGGAACCGTCGAGGGGGACGTAGGCTTCGTCGACGTCCATGCGGTCGCCGACGACGCGCCACGTGTTCGGGTGCACCATTTCGGCGATGGGGGCCATGGGGCGCAGACCACCGTCGGCCATGTATTCGAGGATTCCGCCGTCGGCTTTGAACTTCTGGACGTTCTTGTTCTTCGGGTCCGAGGAGTAGACGGTTTCGTCGCCCTCTTTGCGGATGTGGACCTCGTTGACCCTGACCCAGACGGTTTTGTCCTTGATGCCGTCGATCCACTGCTGTGTCTTCTTGAGCTTCGAGATCGCTTCGCCGGTGTTGATCTTGACGTCGGTCTCGATCTCGTCCGGTGTCTTCACCAGCTGGTCGACGTACTCCTCGGCCTTCTTCTTCGACCCGAAGAACGCGGTCGCCTGGTCGACGAGCTCGTCGCGCAGTTCCTTGTGCTTCTTCGCCGCATCGTCGGCGGACATGCCGTTCTCGATGTTCGCCGCCGTGGCTTCGTTGATGTTGCGGGCGGCGGAGTCGAGCATGTCGTTGTTCTTGCGGCCCGCCTCGGTGGAGTCATCGATCGACGTCTTGCCGGACTTGATCGCTTCCTCGAGGTCATCGAACGATGCTTCGACTTCACGGTTGGCTTTGCGGGCGTCGAGCTGCGCGGAACCGAACCCTCGGATCTCGTCGGCGAGGGACTTGATCTTGTCCTCGGTGGTCTGCGCGGTCGCGCCGAGCTCGGAGATCGCGTCGGCGTTTCCGTTCGCGGCGGCCTCTGCCTCGAGCATCGCCGGGGAGATTTCACCGTAGGCGATCTTGAGCGCGATCGACTTCTTCTCCGACTCCGACATGGAGTTCGTGAACAGTCCAGCCGCCTCGGCGAGCGCGTACGTCTGCTTCTGGTATTCGGGGAACTGGTCGAACGTCTCCTCGAGCGGTACGCCCAGGGCTCGGCCTTCGTACATGACCGCTTTGAACCCGTCCTGCGCGGACTGCAGAGATCCGCCGGTGGCTAGGTCGGTGACGGCCTTGTCCATGTCGCGGAACGCCTTCGTGGCCTTCTCCGCACCGGACTCGACGCCGGGAATCCACCCGAGACCAGTGTTGATCTTGTCCGAGAACGTGGAGTTGTAGAGCCGGTCGAAGGCCCCGGCGAGGTTGTCGACCTCGGTGAAGGTGCCCTTCGTCTTCTCACCGACGACGGATACGTCTTGCAGTTCACGGTTGATGCCTTTGAGGATCTTCTCCGCGTTGCCGCCACCGTTGACGATCGCTTCCATGAACGCAGTCGGCGTGGTGTCGCGTTCCAGCGACTGCATGTGCTGAGAAGCAGCCGCGGCGGCAGTACCAACAACGAGGAGACCCGCACCAGCTGCAGCGGCGACCTGTCCGACCTTGCCCAGGTTGCCCATGAGGTCGGGGAAGTCCTTCTTCAGCTGCTTGAAGCCGTCGATGACGTCGAACACACGCGGGGCGAGGACGAGGAACCCGCCAGCGGCGAGCGCCGTACCGCCTGCGAGGACGCCGAACGCGCCCGCGGACTCCTTCACCGGCTGTGGGAGGTTGCCGACCCAGTTCGCGAGCGTCTCGACACCTTCAGCGGCGTCAGCGACCACGGGGAGGAACACTTGGCCGAACCCGATCGATGCGTCCTTGATCGCGTTGCCGGCGATGCGGACCTTCGACTCGGCGGTGTCGTAGCGTTTGTTCGCTTCCTCGATGAGGGCGATACCGCGCACGTACTCGTCGTTGCCGGACGCGATCGCATCCTTGAGCACCTCGGATGCACCGGAGAGACGCAACAGAGCATCCGATTCGCGGATGCCCGTGATGCCGAGCTCACTGAGAGTGCCGTTGACGTTCTCACCTGAGGCTTGGGCTTGGCCGAGGCCCTTGACGAAGGTGGTCAGTGCGCCGGCGGCGTCGGTCTCCCAGGCGGTGGAGAACTCGTCGGCGGACATGCCGGCGGTGCGGGCGAACAGTTCGAGCCGGTCTCCCTGACCGGAGACCTCGTTGCCCATCTTCTTCATGACCATCGAGATCGCAGTACCGCCAGCCTCAGCGTCGATACCGACCGAGGACAGGGCGGCGGCGAGGCCGAGAACATCACCCTCGGTGAGGTTGGCCTGCTTGCCGGCACCAGCGATACGCAGACCCATCTCCACGATTTCGCGTTCAGTGGTGGCGAAGTTGTTGCCGAGACCGACGACTGCGGCGCCGAGGCGGCCAGCATCGTTCTGGCTCGTGCCCATGATGTTCGAGAACCGTGCCAGCGACGTCGCTGCCTCATCGGCGGAGAGGTTCGTCGCCTCTCCCATGTTGATCATGGACTTGGTGAACATCAGGACGTTGCCGGTCTTGATGCCCAACTGGCCGGCGGCCTCGGCGACGGCGGCGATCTCCGTGTGGGTGGCCGGCAGCTCCTTCGACGCGAGCCGGCGCAGACCCGATTCGAGGTTGCCGAGCTGCTTCGCGGACCCGTCGACGGTCTTCGTGACACCAGTCCAATCGGACTGCCACGACATCGCCGCCCTGGTGGCCAGGCCGAATCCTGCTGCGGTTGCCGTTCCGAACCCGAGAGCGGCCTTACCGGCCGCGTCCCACGCCTGGGGGTGCTCCCTGGCTGACTTCTCCAACGCGGACAGCTGCGCACGCGCAGGCGAAATGCCGTTGGCGTTGAGGTCACGCAGAGCGCTCTTCGCCACACGGGTGCCAGTGACGACACCAGTGGAGTCGAGCGAGAGCTTCCACGCTGCAGAACGATCAGCCAAGGGTCACCTCCTCAGTTAGTCGCGGTTGGGGGTTTGAGCTGCGCGGACCACACGAGCGCGTCGGGAACGTCGTACTCGCGGTCCTTCTGGAACTGCCGCAACGCGGTCGTTGCATGGCATCTGGCCGGTGGGGGCACATCGAAGCGTCCGACGTTCTCGATCGCCTGGCAGACGTCCTTCGGGTACCCGCAAATCGGGCAGAGACCCGCCCGATACTCGGCGAGCGAGAGCATCCAGTTCCGCTGTGTCTCGTCCCACTCGGGTTCGGCCTGGGACGAGAGGAGCCGACCATCCTCGTCATAGACGTAGGTGACGGTCGGCTCCCAGCCGTTGAAGCGTTTGACGCTGATGCCGAGGCGTTCAGCCGCCTCGGCTTCGCGTCTTAGTTCCGGATCACGGCGGAGGCGATCGACGAAAAAGGGATCGCTGTCGCACCCCGGTTGATGTTGAGGGCCGCCATCGCGAACTCGTTGAACTGGGCATCAGTGAATTCGTCGGCCTCTTCGGCCCAGTCATCGCCGGTGAAGTCGACCTTCTCGCCAGTGGCCTTGTTCCAGGCGTCAACGATCGACAGTGGAATGAGTTCGTCACCGAACGTATCGGTGTTGACGCCGAACGCGGTGTCGACGTCGTTGTCCTCACGCGGAGGATGGTTCGCGACCACCTCGGCGTACTTCGCACGTTTGAGCGCCTTGAGCTTCACACAGACTGTGGACTCGTCCATCTGCGACTCGATCGCCTGGATCTTCTCCGCCTGCTCGCGGATCTCCTTCGAGTACGCGGAGTTCAGACGGTCAGAGGCAGACTGGACGCGGTTGAGTCGCTCGAGCTCCTGAGTGGCAGCTTCGTGTTCGGCGAGCAGATCGAGGTTCGTGACGACGTTGACGACGGTGGTGGGGCGGGTTGTGCCGAGCTTCGACATGGTGCTTCTCCTGTTCTCTCCTGTGTGGTGTGGATGGTGGTGCCCTGGCCGTGCGTGGACAGGAGAAAAGCCACGCACGGCCAGGAGTTGGGGAGGGTCAGGCCCCGGCGGCGAGCGCCACGTCCGTCTTCACCTCGGCGAAGATGAACTGCGGGATCGTCGCGCGAGTGACGGAGTTCGCCTCCGGCGCGAGAACCTGCTTCTCACCGGCCGTGGCCGGGTAGATGCTGACCTTCTGGTCAGTGGCGAAGTCGTCCTCGTAGGCGACGCCGATGCGCTCGACGAAGTAGCCCTGGGCGCCTTCGACGATCGTCTCGACGGCCTCGTTGGAGTCCGCCGCGTTGTCGGAGTTGGTGTTGTCGATGACGGTGATCGACAGGCCCGGAGTCTTTCGGCCCGGGCGTCCGAACTCCTGGCGGGAGCACAGGCGCGGATCCGGGATCGTTGCCTGCTCCTTCGTCGGGTTCCACCCGTCACCGGTCAGATAGCAGCTGATGTCGAGAGCACCCTCTGCAGTGACTTCGGTGACGGTGGGATTCGCGGTATCGGCGATCGCAGGAACCCAGACGACCTTGAAGTTGCCGTCCGCCGGCGTCGATGGAATTTCAGCCATGACATGGCCTCACTTTCTTGAGTTGGCCCGAGCCGGCTTCGACTCAGGTGTTTCGGTGGCGTCGGCGGATGCCGCAGCCGGAACGTCCGACTTCTGGCTGTCATCGGACGAACCCTGCTCGACCGGGGCAGCCAGTCGGGCAGGGACGTTGGGGACGTGATGTTTCGGCGGTCGCGGATTGCGAGAGCGCGGGTAACGGTCGGAGTTGACCAAGGTGAAGGTCTTCCCGATCCGGGGGTCGGTCTCGGGCACGTCGAACTGGTGCTTCGTCGACTTGTCCTTGACGCGGACGAAATAGGGCATGAGCGCCTCCGGGTATGCGAAAGGCCCCACCGATCGGTGAGGCCTTGTGGGTGTGGTCGGGATCAGGCCCTGGCGGCCGTGAGTTCCCACTCGATGACGGTGTAGACCGGGTGACGGTTCGCCGAGGTGAGCGTGATCGAGTCGTCCTCGACGATGTCGCGAGTGTTGAGCCTGCGGATCGGGGACAGGGACCATCCCTCAGCTGCAGGGCGGGCGCCCTCGACGATGGGGTCGAGTTTGTCGGCCTTGACTCTGACCGAGGTGAAGGTGAGTCCGGCGATGGTGACGGTGATGCGTACGCGTTGCGCGTGCCTGGTGCCGGCCATGGAGCGGGATAGGGTGTTCGGGATGTGGATGCGTGCGACGACCCAGGGGAACGCGTCCTCGACGTACTGGCCCTTCTCGTTGGGTTTGACCGCTTCGAACAGGGTTCCGTTCGGGAACACTTCTTCGATCGCGTCGGTGAGGGCGAGGATGCTCACAGGGCATCACCGAGCTTGCCAAGGAAGTCGTCGATGGTGTCGAACTCCCGCTCGACGGGTTCGTCGAAGTCGAGAGTTCCGCCGCCACCGTTCGCGCCACCGAAGTAGGCGATAGCAGCGCCGGGCCCGCCGCCGGGATTCTTCCCGGTCGGTTTGTCGTTCTCGGGGCCGATCTCCACCTCGGTGGTGTTCTTCCGCTTCGTGGTTTCGTAGCTGATCTTCTTCGCGAACTGCTTGAAGTACTTCGAACCTCGAGCGTCTTCCTGCAGGTTCTTCTTGATCTGCACGGCACCTTTGACCAGCACGGCTTCGGCTTTTGAGCGAACATCGGAGTCGAACTGGTCGAGAGCATCGACGAGCTTCTGAGTCTCTGAGGTGTCCAGTGGCATGTGGTCCTCCTCAGTCCGCGATGTAGTCGACGAACACGCGGTAGGCGGTGGCGAACGTCTTGAACGGGGCTTCCTGGGTGATGCGGAACTTCCGGCCCGTGAGCATCGGGTCCATGCGGGATGCGGTGATCTCGACGATGTCGCCGACGTTGATGCGGTACGCACCCACAGGCAGGTGCACGGACATGCGCTGCACGGTCACCGTGGCCTCGGCCGCAGTCCTCGACTGCTCGTAGCCCTCGTAGGACTGCAGCTTGCACTTGCCGGTGTACACGTCGGAGTAGACCGGCACGACCTTCCCGGTCTCCCGGTCGGTGGTCTCGCCGGTGACTCGGCGGATGAGGCACTGATCTTGCATCAGAGCCTCGGCGCGGCGACGGCCACGCAGAGTGGCGGCGCGGGCCCGGGCGCTCACAGCGAGTTCACCACGGCCACGGCACCGCCGAAACGCTTCCGCAGTGCCCTGCGGGTGCGTTCAGGCAGATCCATCGGAGTGACCTGCTCGATGCCCTCCCCGGAGGTGGCGTAGGCCTCCCGGTAGTCGTCGACACCGATGGAGGATATGCGCCCGTTCTGCAGATCCCAGCCGCCCTCACGGGAGGCAATGAGACCGGCGATGACCATGGACACGCAGAGTGTCTGAATGTCCCGCGGGATCTCGTCGTATCCGTGGAAGTAGGTGATCGTCAGGGTCGGCAGGTTACGGCCGCACGCCCAGCCTTGCGCCCGGTACGCGCCGTTCGCCGTGACCCGGTATGAACGCGGGTCGACGAGGTCACCGTCGGCCAGGATCTCGTCAATACGACGGACCGGGGTGCCGGGCAGATTGAGCAGCCGCTCATTGAGCCCGAGCACCTCGACCGTCGATGTGTCAGCGAGGATGCCTGTGCCGGCCGCCGAGGTGATAGCCGACGATGCCGACGCGATGAGCTCATTGACCGTTGCGGTCTCGGACTCTTCGAACGTCTCCCCGTAGAGGGCGAGCGCGTCTGGTGTGATCAGCATCGTCAGTCACCTCCTCATTCGTCGAACAGTGCGCGGATCTCGTTCTGCTTGAGTCCGTCGAGCTGTTCCTCGGCGAACCCCTGAGCGAGTGCGTAGTCGTACCAAACTTGCTTGGAGGCGTTTCCGCCGGGTTTGGTCTGGGCTTCGGTGGAAGTCTCCGGTGATTCTTCGTCAGAATCTTCCACCTGCTGCTCTGTCTGTTCTTCCTGGTCAGCGGCGGTCTCTTCGCCGTCGGTGGAATAGTCCTGCGCGTCAGCGTCAGAATCTTCCACCGCTACGACGTGGCCGCCGCCGATCAGCCCGGAGGCGACCGACGGGGCCACGTCGACGATGAGACCGTTGGGCCCCTTCACAAGCGTCATCCGAGATCACGCCCCGCCGCCGGCATCGGCACCGGTGTAGACAGCGATCGCCTTCGGACGAACAACCTTGCCGCCGTACACGTGGAGGCCACGCAGACGGTCAGCGAACTTGTTCTCCGCACGCATCGCCTCGGTCTTCTGGATCTGCGAGACGTAGGCGAGCGCCGAGCGGTGCATGGCCACGACCTGCGGGACGTCGGTCTGGGGCAGGTTCTCCGACCCGTATCCGTCGAGTCGGAGGAGCTTGCCGAGGGATGCGTTGCGCAGCCCGTCGGTCGATCCCGACTGGTCGGAGTTGGTCATCTTCGAGTCGTGCTCGAAGAGGAGCGCCTCGAACTCGGCGTTCGCGACGAACACACGGTTCTCCTTGGGCACGGCCGCCTTGTTGAGTGCCTTGACGAGGTCGCGCAGAACGTTCCACGCGGTCTTGGCGTCGGCGGCCTCGGCACCGGGTGTGACTGCGGTGCCGTTGGTGACGGCGAGCGCGGCGAGGAACTTGTCGGCGTCCTGGACGAGTCCGTCGGAGGCCGACTTGGTGTACTCGTTGAGGTTGCCGGCGGCCTGGGCGCGGTCGATGTCGTCGACGTAGAAGTCGAAGCTCTTCTCCTGGTCGACGAGGATGTCGAGCCCGGTGTCGTCGATGTCGTCGGCGGTGGTGGTGCGGCCGGCGGCCTTGTAGTCCTTGATGGTGATCGGGACGGGGCTGGTGATGTGCAGCGTGTTCCCGGAACGGAGATCGCCCTCGTACTCGCGGTTAGTGAGTCCAGCCCACACGGCGGTGTTCTGGAACTCGACGAGCATCTTGGATGACCAGATCTCCGGGATGAAATTGGTAATCGCCATGGCGATCTTCCCTTCTGGTTATGACTGCCCCGGTTGGGCGGTCAGGCTTCGACCCGGCCTTCGTCGTAGGCCTTGGCGATCTCCTTCGGAGACATGCCAGCGAGGTCTTGTTTGGTCAGCTTCTTCTTCCGTGGCTGTTTGCCACGCCCGGAGTCGAAACTGGCGTTGCCGCCTTGCGCGGCGAGTTCGGGGTTCTCTTCCAGGAGGTCAGTGATGGCTTCCTGGATCTGATCGGTGTCGACGTCCCCGTTTTCGTCGACATCGAAGTCTGTGAGGTCGAGGAGTTTGATCGCGAGGGCGGGGTTGCGGAGCTTCCCTGCCGCTGCGGATTTCACCTCGGAGCGGATGACGCGGGCGTTGGCGGCGGTGATCGCCTCGGCGCGGGCTTCTGCGCGTGCGGCCTCGAGCTCGTTCTCCTCGGGCGTCTTGTCCTTCGCGGCGAGCTGTCGTTTGAGTTCAGCGATCTCGGCTTCGCGTTCCTTCGCGAGCTTCTTCGCGTCATTGCGGGCAGTCTTCATCCGGTCGAGGGCCTGCTTGCCCTTGTCGCCGAGGTCGTCGGCGCCGGCTTCGTCGTCCGAATCGTCTTCGTCGTCACTGATCTGGTCGCCGCTCGGGTCAGGATCCTGATTGTCGTTCGGCTGGTCTTCGTGCTCATCGTCGTCGTTCGGCTTGAGCTGCGGTTCCTCGTTGGGTTTGAGGGTGGCCATTGTGTTCTCCTCCTGCTTTGCGCATGGTGGGGACCTCCACGCTTGCCGTGGAGGTGGGGAAATCTGTGGGGTCAGACGAAGTAGCCGTACTCGGTGAGCAGGCTGACGAACCGTGTCTTGTCCTGGCCGGAGCGGCGGAGGATCTCGTCGACGGATAGGCGGCGTTTTCCGGCTCGGCCGGCATCAGACGAGATGCGGAAGTATCCGCGTTTCGTGACACCTTCACTGGTGAACCTGCCTGAGGTGGTCATGCCGCGGCGGGAGTTGATGACTTGGTTCATGTCGGCGCCGTTGCGGATCGCCTCGGCGCCGGCTTTCGTGTAGATGCGATCCTGCTCCGCAGCGGACAGTGCGTCGAATGCTTCGTACGGGTCCGTGGCGAAGGTGTCGGCCATGGACTCCCGGGCTGGGATGTGGACGCACCGGCAGTGCGGGTGGCGGAGGAACCCGGTGTTCCACGCGTAGTACTGGCCTGCGAGCACCGAACACCGTGCGCAGCACCCGGCCGACGCCATACGCACGTACCCGACCTTCTGCCGGGCAGATCCGATACGAATCTGTGACGAGGCACGGCCGGCGTCAGCGATTCCGTACTGGACGAGCTTTGACAACTCCACCATCCCGGTCTGCATGGCCTCGTTCGTCGAATACCCTCGCCCGATGTGGTCGAGCGCGTGGTAGGCGACACCGGCGAGCGCCGCATCGAGAGTTGCGCCGGTTGCGGGCATGGTGCCGACGATCGCTTCCTTGCGAATGCGTGCGTCGATGGGGTCGATGTTCTGTTCGTTGAACGCGAGGTCGAGGGTGGTGTCTGCTGAGTCGACGGAGCGGGACTGGGCGACCATCAGTGCGGCAATGACCGAGGTGGACAGGATTTGCCAGGAGGAGACGATGGAACCGGGGTTGACCTTCTTCCACGCCCCTGCGGCCCGGATGAACGCGGCGTTCGTCAGCTCAGCTGTGGCCTGTTTGTGGCGAGACGCTGCACGGACGACGTCGGCGGTGCTCATAGTTGCTCGTCGACGTCCTGGGGCTGCTCAGACTGTCCGGTGGTGGTCATGCGCTGGATGACGCCGAGCGGGTCCTGTTCCTGCTCTTCCTTGATCATCTTCATGACCCGGTCAATCTCGTGCGGAGGTAGACCGTCCTGCTCGAGCAGGTACTTCATGGGGTAGCCGAGCTGCTTCTTCTTGAGCAGAGCATCAGCACGCTGCGCATCCGACCGGTACTGCGGGTCGGCCCACATCGGGGTGCCGGCCCCGATCTGGTCGGCTTCCTTCTCCGAACGGCCCATCGCCAGCGCGGTGAGGTAGTTGATGGTGCGCACGTCTTGGTTGACGAAGAGGATCGACTGACGGGCGCGGGAGACGAGACCGGCCTCAGAGATCGTCAGCGCCTCGGCGGCGGTGTTGACCATCTTCCCGGACAGGTAGTGTGGCGGGGTGCGGGTCTGAGCGGCGATGTGCTCGACGGCCTGCTGGGTGACCTCGAGGAACGGGGCGATCTGTGCGGCCGACCACTCGTGCGGCTCCGCTTCATCGCTATCGATCCACAGGATCTTCTCCCCGGTGAGGGAGTCGAGATCGAGGGGGCGAGTCATTCCGGTGTCCTGGCCGTCGTTGCCGAGGATCGGCACCGTCGGTATATCTGCTCCGGTGATGATCCGCTGAGGCAGAGAAACCATGTCGAGAGCGTTGAGCAGGTACGCCCAGGTGAGGTTGATCGCGTCCTGCATGGCCATGACACCCGAGATCTCTGAAATCGGCTGGTCAGGGCGGAGGAACGACCGGTTCTTCATCTCCACGATCGGCACCTGGCCGAGCGGATTCCGTGCCGGCCACGTATCGTCAGTGTTGAAGTGGCGAGGCTCCCACCCGCGCCCAGTGTCGACAGGCCGACCCTGCCGCATCTCGCGGTCCTCCGAGGTCTTCCGCTGGAACTTCCACACCTGGTCAGCGGTGTACAAGGTCGCGTACTCCCACGAATCATCAGCCCACATGATCAGCGCCGCGCGCCGTTCACCCGTGGCCGGGTCCTCGTCAACGATGGTGAGCTCGGGGTGTTCGAACGTGATCCTGGGCCGATCCGCACGCTTCGTGGGCGCGACCAGCGCGAACGCACGCGCAGCCGCGGAGCGGACGGCGAGCGCCTCCTGGATGCCGGCGTCGGCTCCGGTGGCTTCCCAGGCGCGCGCGAGCTCCGTGTCGGCGCCGAGCTTCCCGGCGGGACGTAGGCCAAGGTAGACCATGCGTTCACCGACGGCCTCGACAACGGGGGCGCACCAGTTGTCGGTGAACCCGGCGTAGCGTTTCTGGAAGCTCTCCTTGAACTTGTCCGAGGCGAAACGGAGACGGCCGGTCTCGCCGGTGAGGTAGTTCATGCGCTTCGTGATGTCGCCGCGGCGGTACTGCAGGTCCTGGGAGAGACGGTCTGTCATCTGCTCGGCCTGCTCGACGCTCAGTGTGGGCATGTCACCTCCATTTCGTCGATGTGCCGGTGTAGATCGTGGACTTCTTCGTGTTCTTCGCTCCCGATTTCACCGCGTCGAGAGTCGCCTGATGGGCGAGTACTGAGGACATGGTGAGGTCGATCTTCTGATCCTCGGACGCCTTCTTGATGTAGTACTTCCCGTGGCCACCGACAGCGGATTCGACTGCGTTGCGGATGTGGACGGACACTGTCTCGTCCCCGTCGTGGGAGAACTCGGACTCGGGGTCGACGACGGTCATTTTGAACGCTTCGAGCGCCTCGAACATCTGGCCGAGGCGGTTGGTGGCGAACTCGACGATCACGTCGCCGTACTTCGCCGACCACTCCGCGAGCTCCGTGCGGTAACCGAAGGGGTCGAAGTAGGCGCGGACGACTTCGTACTCGGAGAGGATGTCGGCGAGCGCCGCATCGACCTCGAGGCGAGGAATGCGTCCGTCCCACTTTCGCGGATCCCAGATCGTGGCGCGGGTGCCGTTGTGATACCTCGGCGTGAACTGGTGGAAGTCGAGTGTCTCGGCGCGGAAACCGGTCCAGTCGTTCGTCTCCGAACCGTCGAACCCGAGGCAGATCTTCGTGCGCGGCTTCACCTGAACTCGCGGTTCGGCTGCGCGGAGGTCCCAGACGGTCTGTTTGATCCAGTGGGCGGAGCCTGCGACGATGCGGTTGCCGTAGAAGCGTTCCGCCTCGGCGGGGTGCTCGCGCATGAGGTCCTTCGCGGTTCGCTCAATGCTGCGAAGATCTACCCAGGGGGAGAACTGGTAGTTGTAGCGGAAGATCTGCATCCGCTCATCCGGTTTCTCGAAGTCGAGGTGCTTCGGTGGTGGGAAGTGGTGGACGTAGACGTCGTCGAGGCCTGACTCCATGGTGTCCTTCTGCAGCCAGGACGACTCTGCCGGGTCCGGTGGGTTAGAGGACTCGACCATGCGGCCGCCCATGCCTCCGAGGCCACGGATCAGGGTGCGGTTGAACTTCCGCATCTTGTTCGAGTCCGTGTACAGGCCCGTCTCATCAGGGAACGCAGCGGAAATGCGTGCGCCGAGCTTCGAATCAGCCTTCGAGGTGACGATCTCGATTTTTGAGTCGCGGTTGCCGTTCGGGTGGCGGATGAACTCCTCGCCGGTCTTCGGGATGATGTTGGCCAGAGGCCCGAAGTCGATCATCGGGACGAGGGCGCCCCATGTGTTTTCCACCTGATCTTCGACGACGGCGGCGAGCTGGATGCGCGGAGTGGCGCGGGGTCGACCCATCGGCTCACCAGGCATGAAGTCGTATTCCCACCCGCAAGGACAGCCGTGCTCGGCGCACCGGTACGTCTCACCGCCGGTAGCGAACCCGTCGAACTGAGACGGACCCACGAACTCGATCAGCGCGTGCCCGGCGATTCCAGGCGATTTTCCAACCTTCTGCGCCGCCACCCAGGCTGAACGCTGGTAGTGGAACGCTGAGGCGCGCTCACCGCGCTGCGCGTCCGGGCGGACGATGTAGTGGTTGGCGAGGAAGATCTTGTGATCGATCGTCGGCTCGAACATCTCACCGGACATGTCCCCGTCCGGGACCACGGCGTGATTCGCGAGCCAGTCCGCAAGGAAGTACCCCATCGTCTTGATGGGGTGAGGGATCGAGTAGTTCGGGCGCGGGACCTTCCGATCAGCCTGCACCGTCGTCACCCGCAGACGGGAAGAGATCCGCGATCTGCTGAGCGGTCGACTTGCGCGGCTTCGCCTCGGCGGCCGGCGCCGACTCCTCGGACTTCTTCTGCAGCTCTTCCGTGGAGGCGTAGCGCCACTTGTGACGGGCCATGCCGGAGAGGTTCACGCCGAGGTCTTCGGCCATGATGCGCATCTGCGTGAGCCGCGAAGCCGGAACGTCGAAGTTCTCCGTCTCGATCGACACGAGCAGACGCACGTAGATCGCGAGCGTCACCTGCTGGTGCTGGGACTCCCAGACGATGGACTGACCCATCTTCCAGAACTGCCGCCACAGCTCCCGCTCACGATCAGTGAGACCAGGCTTGAGCGGCCAGTTCGGAGTCCGCCGGCGGTCGACACGCTCGGGCAGCTTGACCCATCCGTCCTCGTTCCGACGCTGACGGTACGAATTCAAGTCGGCCGGCGGTCCGCTACGTGCGCGTGCACCTCCTGATGTCATGGTCTGAACCTCACTTCCGGCACCCTTGCGGCACCATCAAAGCGAGGCATTGCGCCCCGCTGTGCGACATGAAAAGACCCGTTCTGACCTGGGGTTTCGGGATTTTTTGAACCCGATTTTCGTTTTTTAACCCTCCCCGGCGGTCTCTGTATTTCCGGGCCGAGGGGGTCATCCCCCGGGGTCTATACCGACAGGACGACTTGCCTAGTAGGGTTGCCGGAATCCTCCGGGCTGGTGGGCTGCTGTCTCCGCCGAGTGGCACGGTTTGCACAGGCCCCGCCCGAAGCTCGGGTCGTTCGGGTTCAGTCCTGCGTCCTCGAGCTCACGACGTGAGCGAGGATAGTGATCGGCCTCGGTGGATGGTCGACGATGACACAGGATGCAGATCGGATCACGTGCGAGCACTGCCTCGCGGAAGGTGCGGCGGTGCTTGCGGCCATAGCCTCGAGCAGTGGGCGATCCACGCAGCCTCTCGGCGTCACGGGCACAGTCAGCGCAGAGCCTCACGCCTTTGTCGACGAGGTTCGGGCAGCCGTTGCCGTTGCACACCTTCTTCACTGACTGCCTCCGAACATGACAGAAGGCCTGACCGGAGAACCGTGTCAGACCTTCATCGCCACCTCTGGTGACTCTACGAGAATTGTATGGGACAGATGTCTGAAAGTCTATGCCCGCAAGGATCTCGCCTTGCGGCGTGTCGTTCTAGTCAGCACAGCACGAACATCACCGAGGCGATACAGCTTCGTGCCTCGTTGATCGTGACCAACAGCGTTGAGCATCACACGATCATGACCATCACGGCGACTCGTCCACTTCCGTGCCTGCTCATAGGTGATCTGCTCACCAGCCGCACGCAGTGTGTCGACCACACGAGACAGTGGTGCCTCGAATGCCTCGATACGCCGGAGCCCCTCACGCCTCCGGGCCCGCACATCCACCTGGGCCTGGCACCTCGGGCACACCGTCACGTCCTCCCCGATGATGGGCCACAGCTCCACACCGCAACCACCTGTCGGACACACGCCAGCGAACACACGTTCAGGTGGAATGTCGATCTGCTCCAACGCCTTGAGGCACTGCTCGAGCAGACGGTCATGCCACTCCTCAGCCTGCGCATGCTTGACCACCCAGTCACGCAACGGATCCAGGCTGGCCACCAACTGCGGCACCGACAGCATCCGATGCACTGGCCGCTCCTGCTCTGACACCCAAGCAGCGAGCATCGACCTGAGCACCTCGGTGATCCGATCAGCCACCTCGGCGGCACCGATGCGGAACACCATCGGCACAGCATCCGACGACCGGCGCTCACCCTGCGGAGTGGTGGCGTCCTGCCTCAGCTTCGTCACCTCCAACTGCTGCACGATCGGAGCACACATGCGCACCAGCTCAGGCAATGATGCCGACCGAACATCACGGGCATCCCACATCGTCAACGTCCTCTCAGTTCTTTCTCGATACGACCACTCACCCAATCGCGGGGCCGCCACACATCCACGTCCTCACCGACCAGCAACAGGGTGGAGATCCACACCTTCTGCTCGGCCGATGTCGTGCCCGTCTCCGACTTCAACTCACGCCAGATCACACGACGCTGCTTCGGGTGCACCAACACCAGATCCGGGAACCCCGGTGTCGATCGACGCGAGTCGAAAGTGTGATAGCTGAGCCAACCCATCTGCTTCGATAGCTCGATGATCTGATCCTGCAGCTGGGTCTCCGACATGGCCTTAGCTTGGAGAGCCCGGTAATCCTGTACCTTCACCGCTTCCTCCTCTTCCGCTTCTTCTGAGCAGGAGAGTTCACAAGGGCGACAGGTGGCGCCGACCGTCCAGACCCAGCCCTGCCCGTACCGTCACGTGCCGAACCCTTACCGTCCCGACCCGACCCGGCATATCCAGATCCTGGATGCACACGACCTGCTGGAACCTGCTGGAACCTGCTTGGTGGCTCTGCGGGGTCACACTCCGACTGGTTGGTGTCGGGCGGTCCCTTCGGTCCAGAGCCGGTGTCTGCGGGGTCTGACTCCGCCTGGGTGGCGGATAGTCCCTCGGACCAGACTGTGTTCACCGCGGGGTCATCACACGACGGGTTGCCGTGCGGTCCCTCGGGCCGGTGAACGTCTCCCGCGGGGTCACGCTCCGCCTGGGTGGCGGGCTGTCCCTCGGACCGGGATGCAGGGTTCTCAGGTGTCCTCTGTGCTGCGGTGCCGGCGTCACGGCCGGGCGGTACACGCCCGGCTCTCACGTCGGCTTCGGCAGTGTCGGGGAGGACGATGTTATGGGTGATCACGTACTCGTGGGTGCGCAACCACTCCAACGTCTTCGGTTTGAAGTAGGGCTTCTTCGGCGGGGGCATCATCTGCTTCTCACGATGAGCCCGCGGCGTATCGAGCAGGGCCGCGTTGCATCTGCCGCAGGCGACCACCATGTCTTTTGGTGACTGCACCTGCCTGTCCAGATGGTCGTACGTTCCTGCCTTCTGGCCGCGCCGGTCGCCTTGGAAGTTGACGACGAGGCCGCAGTAGCGGCACGCGTCACCGTCGCGGAGGCGCACGGGGATCGTGAGTGCAGGGTTCGAGTTGTCGAGCTTGCGTTGGCGTTCCCATTCGATCTCCTCTCTCGTTCGCATGTGGATGAAGGTGTCGTCCTCGATGAGCTTGTAGGCGCGTCGGCCTTCCCCGTCAGCCACCTCGGTGAGGTAGCCGGCGGCAATAGCGACACTGATCAGCTCAGCGGCCCGGGAATGGCCTGCCATCTGCACGGCGGTGCCGTGGCTGATGACGTAGTCGGTGAGATGGGCGGTGGACTGCAAGGCGCAGCGGAGGACGAACCCGAATGCCTCATTGACCAGCCGGTCGTCGACCCTCTTGTCTTCGAGGACGCTGAGGACGACGGGGTGGTTAGCGGCGGTGTCGCCAGTCCTGAGCCAAGGCATCCGGGTTGTCTCCTGTGGTGGTGTTGATCAGTGGGTGGGTTCGAGGTGGCAAGTGCAGCCACATGAGGCGAGCGCGTCGGTGGTATCGTCCCAGGCTTGGCCGTCGCACTTGTGGCAGTTGCCGTCTCGGCAGTCTGGGCTGAGCGTGGTCATCGGACCTCCTTGACGGATTCGATGAGCACACTGTGCGACCAGAAGTTCCGGAAGTCGTCGTACTTCGCCCCGAATGCGTCACGTAGCTTGTCCGTGGCCTCGTCAATGGTCGCGGCGAAGACTGATGCTGGAATCGAGTTGATGTATTCGTCGCCGTATGTGTTGCGTCGGCGCACGGTCCCGGTGAACTCGTATCTCGGCCCTGACGGGACGATCGGCTCTGGTCGTGGCGGCTGAAACATTCCCGGGGTGCAGAGGTTGTCACTCATCGTCTTCCTCCTCGAGTAGTGCGGTGATCGCGGTACGGGCGCGGGATCGGAATACGTCCTGGTTCGACGGGTGCTGGTCTTCCCAGTCCTCGCGGTCGAAGTACTCGTAGTCGGCTTGCTCTCGGTTGAACTCGGCTTTCGCCACCCGCTCGATTGCTTCGTCGGTGCGGAGTTCGTCGCGCTGCCAGCGTGCTCCGTTCACGATTCCCTTCTCGATGAGCCGGTTATCTTCGGGGGTGCGGTGCTCGTACGTGTGGTGTGCTCCGGCGTAGTCTTCGGCTTTCTCATCCCAGTTCATTGCTTCGCCCACTTCCCGACGACGCGAGCCGCCGCATACGGCGCCCCTTCGTCTCGGCGACCGCCGAACATGCTGCTCTCCATGATCAGCCCGAGAGCATCGATGACTGCGTCGGCGATAGCAGTCAGATTCGGCGCGGCACCGTAGTCGTCACCGAGGATGGGGAACTCGTTGTCGGCCTCGCTGATCGCGTCGGCGATCCTGGTCCGCAGTTCTTCTCTCGGTCGGACGCACTTCTCGTGGTGCTCGTCTGATTCCATGCCTGCGAAGCAGTTGTTGCAGAAGACCTCTGTGTCGTCACTCATGCTTCCTCCTCGATTCGGTCGGCTTCTCGGATCTCCACCACGGTCTGGTTGCTGAGTGCACGTACCAGGGTTTCGTCGGCTGAGAACGCGACGTGGCCAGGTGCGAACGTGATTCCGGTGGCCTTGATGGTGAGCACCTGACCGGCCAGGGTGGTGACCTTGTACGTCCTCACTTCTTTGCCTCCTTCGCCTTGATGCGGGCGTAGACGATGAACGCGTCATCCTCATCGACGATGCGAGTCTGCACCGGCTTGTCAGTGACCTGGCGGAGAGTCGCCGTGTACGAATACGCCTTCGACTTCGTGCCACGCTTCGCGACACGGAACCACTCACCCGGGGACTCCTCGAGCACTTTCACCGCACTGGCGGCAGCCACCCTGACCGTGCCGGCACGGCGCGGCATACGGACCGGGCGCGGAGTCTCCTTCACGACCTCGAACACGTCACCGTTCTTCGCCTCCGGGGCCGGAGCGGCGAGCACTGGTGTTGGCTTCGTCGCGTCCGCCTGGACATCGGTGATGCCACGTGAACGCATCAGTTCCTCCGCCGCACGAATCTTCGCGTCAGTCGCCCGATACTTGTAACCGGCCATGATCAGAGTCCTTTCGGAACGATCGGGCGGGCGTGCACACCGTCAGAGGAGGGGCCGGGGTCGCCGTCGTAACCGGCGACGTAATGCTTGTGGTCAGACATGTCGTGCGGGTGCCAGCACACCTTGTCGCCGTACTTGATGTCCTCCACCCGGATCGGTTCGACAAGATCAGCACCGGCCTGTGCTGCGAGACGGGCCACGAACGCACGCCGCAACTCCTCGGCCAGGCGTCGGGCGGCCAGTTCCTTCTCGAGCTCAAACACCCGCCGCCGGTACACGCGGCGGAACCGCAACGCCATAACCACAGCGGTAGCCGAGACGAGGACAGTGAGTAGTGAGATTGCGAGGCTGAGACTCATTTGCGGGTCCTCCAAACCATGAGCCGGTCCCACACCGAAGCGGGAATGATGTTGTGAGTGATGACCCACACCCAAATGTGGGCGGGAAGAACGAGGAGCCTCTCGATGAAGTTGAGCATCACTGGAATCCCTTCACGAGCTCCTGGCCGACACCAGTCAGATCGGCAAACCACCGGGACCGGACCTTCTGCCGGTCATCAGCAAGCGCTGCCTGCTCGTTGCTGTCGATGACGGTGGGTGAGGCGATGAGGCCGTAGAACAGGCCGTCAGCGGTGACGCGCCAGAGGCTGTCGGTGATGGAGTCGACTTCGAAGTCGGTGCCCCATTTCTTCGCCGAGGTGACGAACAGTTCCAAGCACTCCGCCGGGGCCGCGTAGGTGCGGGTGGCGCGCGAGGTTTGAGCGGCCATGGACTCGAGGATCTTCGCAGTGCGCGCGAGATTCTGAGTCGGCTCCTGCACAGGCAGAGTGAGGGACTTGCCCTCGAATAGTCCGGTGCGGTCGGTGGCGCGGATGCGGATCTTGTCCGGGCCGGTACCCGTGACCGTGAGCTCCACTTCGGGGTCCCACGCTTCCTTCGGGGTGAGACCGGCGAACCCCATCAGCTGCTTCGCCATGACCGGGGTGAGGATGATCGAGTCCGCGACCACATCCCCGGTGACTCGCGCCCCGTCCCGGGCGGAGGTCTTCGCCACGATCGAGGTGCGACCGGATGAGGCGAGGAGGAGCACGTTGTCGTAGGTGAAGACGAGACCGACAAGGTGATTGTCGGAGGCATCGTCCTTCGCGACGTGTGGGAGGACTGCGGCGAGCGCCGTAGTGAGTTGGATGGGGTTGATGCGTGCGGACAGGTCGCGGGTGATGCGGCGGGTCTCTCGGGTCTGCTTGCCGTCCATGAAGTTCTTGACGACGGCGAGGTGGTCGTCAGCGTCGTGTTTCGCGTTCATGCTGAGGTCTCCTTCTTGCGCGTGTGCCTGCAGTTCTCGCAGCACCAGCCGCGGCCGTTCTTCTGCCCTGCCGTGCACGCCAGTGGTGTGGTGTTGCAGGACTGGCAGGGGAACACGGGGTGGTCGCAGTACTTGTGGGAGCAGTTCTTAAGCAGTGGCATCGGTGGCCTCCTTTGGGGTGTGGTCGCAGTCGTCGCAGCAGTCTCGGCCGCAGTCTCGAGTGAGGCCCTTGCACGAGATGAGGGTGATGCCGCAGTTGTGGCAGTGGCCCCATTTGTCTCGGGTCGATTCGACTTTCGGGATCGTCATGACGTTGTCTTCCATCCGTCGCCGTGCCACGCCTCCATGGCCCTGGCAGCGTCGTGTTCGTATCGGCCCTCGAGGAGTAAGATTGTCTCCGCCTTGGTGTCCGGGTCTTGTCTGGCTTCCTTGAGCCGCTGGTACGCGTGTAGGGCGTGATTGCGGATCAGCTGTTGACGGCCGCACATGTTGCCCATCGGATTGTGGTTGAGTCCCTCCGCGTATGAGCCGACGCTGACTTCTTCCCTGCAGAACCGGCACGACCCGCGCGGCCGTTGCCATTCCTGCTTCGGGAGCTTGAAGCTAGCCGCACCGGGTGCGGCCGTGTTGATCGCATCAGTGAGGATCGACTGCAACGTCTGCCACGCTTCTAGGCGTTCATCCCACCCGTCCTCAGCGTGGTCACCCTCGATATAGGACGGGTGCCATTCACCTCCGAGCGGCCAAAGCTCGTGCGGCCGGTAGAGCTGCTTCCACTTCGGATGCTCGAGCGACTGATCCCAATCGAGGATCGACTGCCGACCAGGGTGGTCGGACACGAGCTCTGCAAACTCGTCCCACGTAATCGACTGCTCTTCACCGCGGGGGCTCCGTGTGTAGGCGACGATCTTCGCCGCCGTCCACCAATACGACCACTCACCCGACCCGTGCCACGCCTTGTCCGGCTTGGCCGTGAGGTCGATGAAGAATTCCATCGCTCCCGGCATCGCGTCACGTATGCACGTGAGCACGGTGGCGAACCGCAACTGCTCCTGCTTGTCAGTTCCGCGAGTCTCGCCCTCGATGAAGTCGAACAGATCCAGCTGCTCCATGACCGTCATGGCCCAACCTGCTCGAATAATTCGGGTTGCTGGGGCGGATGGTTCGCGCCGTACTCGGCACGCCACTCGTCGGCATGGCACGCCGGGGCCGGCGGGTAGCCGGCCGCGCGGGGAATGTCACCGGAGAGGCAGCAGTGCCCGTCGTGACGGCCGACGATGCCCGGCTTGATACAGATGCACGCATGGTTCAGCACGGCGCCTCCTGGAACTCGAGCGGGCTGACATGGTTCGACCGCATCCACACGCGAGACGACAATTCGATCGCGTCCTCGAACGACCACACCGAGGCGTAGTACTCGTACACCTTCGAGTGGCGGTTCACGACGTACAGTTCCCAGAACCGACGCGAATGCGGTGCGCGCGTCCACTGCGGCTGCTCCTGACGGATCTTCACCTGGTATCTCATGACCGGCTCCCGTCCTTGGCGGCGATGCCGATCCAGCCGATGACCCACAGCATGGTGAGGGCGGAGAGTCCGTTCGCGGTGAGGGTGAGCGTGTAGGAGTAGAAGTAGCCGGCCATGCCGATCACGATCATCGGCAAGTAGATGGTGAGCAGCCGGCGGAGGAAGTACACCTCACGTGGGAACCGGCGCACCGTGGTCTCGGCGCTCATACCAGGACTCCCTGCTCTGCGAACTTCGCGTTGAAGACGTCGTCGAACAGCCCGCGGTCCTGCTCGGTGTAGGAGTTGATCTGGCGGGCACGGTGCCCGACCTCGCCGAACGCTTTCATCGGCTTCACCCCGTACCGGCGTTCGTACTCGGCACTCACGGCACGTCCGAACGTGGAGCGCATCGACTTAAGTGCCTTGCCTGAGACTCCCTGGTCTCGGAGATAGTCCTCTGTGTAGAGGGGCCGATGCTCGACGGGAATGTCGGGGCGATTGTTCAGGCCCTTCTCCAAGGCGAGCGTCGTCATCGTCGTCACGTACACCGGATCGAGCTGAGCGATGGACGTGGCCTGCTGGATGAGGTTCAGCTGCGCCTGAGCCAGTGCCATTCCGCCGAGGTGCTGCGCCTGCTCGACGTTGATGCGGGGATTCACCGCACCGCCGTCGTTGAAGTAGGCGTCCAGGGCGTCGGCGGCTTCGTTCTGGAACTGCTCGATCATGCGGCGAGCGCGGTCGTCTTTGACTCGGGAGGTTTCGATGGTGGCGAGCCACATGGTGAAGGTCTTGCGGTCGACCATGGTGATCTCGTAGGTCTTACCGTCGCGGCCAGTTGTGTCCTTGAGGGACACGACCGCCCAGGACTTCGTCTTGAGCTTCTGCAGCTGTTTCGAGAAGGCGATGCCGATGGACTCGCACACGTGGCGGACACTGACCCACTGAGTTCCGTCTTCTTCGATCGCGATGATCTGTGTTTCGTGGAACGGGATTGATACGATGTTCGTAGACATTGGTTGATCACCTTCCTGGTGTCTCTGGCCCTCAGCACTCCACTGCTGGGGGCTTCTTCATTTGCAATGGCTGCGAGCAGGCCCCGGGGCTTCCCCCTCCACCGGGACCCACCCGGATCATGGGGTCGGCTTCTGCCGGATCTTCGACACGACCTCGTCCTCAGTGATGAGACGGAGGGCCGCGATGTTCGCGTCTGCCTCGTCGTAGATGTTCAGCAGCGTGTCGGCGACGGAGTCGATGTTCTCGACGTCCATGTCGTAGGAGACCGGGGCGGCCATGACCTCGGCGGCGAGCGCTTCGACGCGGTGCTTCGTGGCGAGCTTCATGTTGAACAGTGCGTCGAGGCGCGACTGCTCCTGCTCGGTGGGGAACTCTGCGCGGGGCATCAGTCGCAGTCCTCGCCTGAGATGGAGTGCAGCACTGCGGAGGCCGGCAGAGTCGGCTCGCTCCTGGTGCGGGGCACTGGCCATGCGGCGGCTACGCGGAGGCGGACTTCCTCTTCGGCGGCGGCACCGGACTTGAGCAGTGCAGAACGCTCGACGCCAGTCATTTCGAAGACGGCGTTCGTGGTCTGCTCGAGCACCGCTTCGATCTCGGCGAGGCGAGACATGGGGAACCCGTTCTTCTGGGCACCCCGGTACTGGCGGAGGACAGTGGCAAGTCGTTCGGCTACACCGACCGCGTCGGTGATCGTTGCCTGCCGGCGGACGTTGATCGGGGTGGGGTGGGATGCGGGCGTGGTCATCGTTGAACACTTCCTGTCCTGGTCGGTAGCGGTGTGGCTGGTCATGCTGACTCGCTCTCTTCGAGCCACGCATCGAGAGCTTCGAGCCGGTACCCAATGCACTTCTGTGCTGCACCGTTACGCGACTTGATCCACTTCGGCGAGCGCCCTCCCCCGTCGCCGCGGTCAAGGTATCGCCACGACGCGAGGGTGTTGGGCGGCACTCCTATGTACTCGGCGGCCTCGGCGGGTTTGAGGACGCGCTTCATCACGGTCGTATCGGTCATCAGTGGCTCGCCTTGTAGCGGGCGAGCGCGTCGCCGGAGACTTCGAACGGGTACGGGTCGCGGCCCTTGTCGCGTTCGGCCTGACGGTTGATCATCTTTGAGTCGAGGTCGTGCAGGACGGCGAAGTCTCGGTACGTGTCGCTGCGGTTCTCCGCGAGCGCTGCATAGTCAATCATCACGCGACCGCCTTCTTCCCACGCCTGACACTTTCCCTGTCCGATTGTGCAGTTACATTGTCCACTTTGGTCAAAAAAAGATCCTCGACCCCGACCTGCAGAAAGTGAGCTATCCGCAGCGCCGGCGTCGTTTCGAGCGTCTTCGCCTCACCCTTAATGAGCCGCGCCACATAGCTGTGAGACTTCCATCCCGCAGCCCTCGCGAGCTCACGCTGGGATACACCCTGGACGATCATGAGTCGAGCCAGCTTCTTGCGGTCTCGAAGCTCCATCCAGATCCCTCCTAGTTGGTAGATCGTTGCTGTAGCCATAACAGTACATTCCTTCTGTCTGAGTGTCCAGTATTTCTGCCTATTCTATTCACACTGGTGTCCACTGCGCAACCCTCAATTTCCCAGCATCCGCGCGCTGTCGCCCATCGTGTCCTCGCAACATCTAGACTTTCTAGTGTCCACTGAGATTGTCCAAGCGGTGACCGCGCGAGTTGCCGCCTCTCGTAGCCCCGAGAAAGATGTGATCCGTGAGTACTGAACTAACCCCGCTTGGCCGCGTCATCGACGCAGCGCAACGCGAACACGGATGGTCGCTGAACCAGCTCGGTGAGCGCGCGCAGAAGCATGGGCTCAAAGGCCTCACGAAATCAAATATCGGCAATTTGAAGATGAGGGCCCCTCTACAGATCAGCACGGCAGCGCTCAAGAACCTCGCGATCCTCATCCAGGTTCCAGAGCGAGTCGTCGTCGAAGCAGCGATCCGATCAACGAACCTCGAGTACCCCGAACGCAACACCACCGGGGCCGCCGAGGCGATCGAGAACGACGTGGAGATCTCCGCCAGGGACAAACGCATTCTTCTTGCCGCGATCACAGCGATGAAGGAAGCAGGTGATGGCGATGAAAAAGCCACCCCACATACAGACGCCGGCGGGACGCCGGTCACAGGAGCAGACGACGGGCTCGGTGCGTTCGGAGGCCGAGCCCGCGGAGACCTCGACCACGAATCCATCAACGACGGCGCCGGGGACAACATCCGGCACCTCGGTGAGCGTCGGCAGCTATCCGCCGAGAGGTTAGCCGAACTCGAAGAGCTGCAGCGCCGCGGTGATGCGGCCACCGACGATGAGATCGACAGCAAAGCGGCCTACGAGCCCGACGAGAGCGATAAGGAATGAGCCCCCTGATTGACGGCTGGGATTCAGGCCATACCGCTCGCGACCTAACCGCGCGAAAAGGGCGTTATGGGGTCGCCTACGTTCGCGATGTTTGCGCTCACTTCGGTGTTGGCATGATGGAGAATAGCCCCGACGAAGACTTCAACGCTATCGATCTGTCTATCAACTTCGAAATCAATGATGTCCGAGTCCAGGTCAAGTGCACGTCCAAGACCTTCTCAGGCGGAGGTTCGTACCTGAACCTTCCTGTCAAAGATGATTGGGTTCGGAAATGGTCCAAGAATCCGCTCCCGGCTTATCTCGTGGCCGTATCAGTACCAACTGATCCAAAATTGTGGATCGACTACGACTCTGCCGATCTCACAAATCACCGTACAGCTGCCTATTGGACTCGCATCGACCAGCTACTCCCAGGTCAGTGCACGTCGATAGACTTGCCGAAAACCAACCGCTTCACTCCCGATACCTTGCGTGAGTGGAACTCAAAGCTCAACGATTTGTTCGAAGGGATGACGCCATGACTGACACAAACACCGTCACCCGCGCCGAACTTATCGCAGTGCTCAAGAAGTCCCTATGGTCGCTGACCGGGCGCGGTCCGGTTGGGGAAATGTGGACCAGCCCCGACAAGAGCTCCAAAGTGGGAATACCGTTTGAGCTCGAGCCCCGCGATCGCGAGTGGGAATCAGTCATCGAGCGAGTGGCTCGCGCCCATGTGATTTCGAACGCTGACTTGATGCGAAGAATCGAGACTCTTCGTTTTGATGTCACTGAGTTTCGCGTCGATGGCCCAGAATGGGAGCACTCCGTCCCAGTCGAAGCTGGGTTCAACCTATTCAAAACCGCCCGGCAAGTCCTTCGCGTGAGCGCAACAACGTCTCGAATCCCTAAAGTCGCCATTGGAGGCGGATTTTCTACCACAGGTGACCGCGTACTTGAACGCGCCCGGTTCGGTCAGACTCGCGAAGGCTCATACATAGTTCCGCTCATGGTCCCGATTGTTGAACGCAGTGAGGTAAACGATTCAAACGTCGAACTTAAGCAAGAATCCCCGGTATTCGAGGAAGCCAAACTAGGCCACGAATCCGATGAACGTCGAGCTACTCGGACAATGGCGGAATCTTTGTCCGCGGTATCAAATTCGATAATCGAAAGGGCATCAGTACCTACTGCGTCTCAGGTGAACGATTTAGTGTACGCAGGAGTCAGCAGGGAGTTGCTGAATACACTTTCCGAAGTCATATCAAAGCCTCGAGTGCAGACGTTCGAAGCAAAATTCCGATGGTCAGAACTGCTCGCCGATCTGTCAGGGAACATAGCCTCCAACATCTCGATCCCCTCAGATGCTGGACAGCTACTGAGCGAGTCGGCCCGCAGGTTCAAACCCCAGGCAACGCCTAAGATTGAAACGTTCACCGGGCCTATAGTGCAGCTTCGAGACGAGGAAATCGTCACACACGGCTATGTCACAATCGAGACCAATCGGAACGGCCGACAAGTTGAACTACAAATCCGCGTCGGTGACGAACAACTTGCCGATGTCCATGAGTGGTTCAAGGAACGTGAGACAGTGCGGACGCAAGGTACTGTGCGTCGTGTCGCCGGCCATCTAGTTATTGATCATCCGGCCGAGCTGACTCTGCTTCGAGACTCGCTCCTATTCGACGGCGAGACCAATTAACACAATTCGACGTTCGGACACAATCGAACTACATTCGAATGCATGAGTACCTTCCCCCATCCGTGGAGGACGCTCAGCCAGCTCGATGATGTGGTCGTGTGCTGGCGGCCGAACCTCCCCGGGACGAAGCATGCGGCCACTGACGGCCGGAACATCATCTGGATGGTCAAAAACCTCCTTCAAGTCGAACGACGCTGCGCACTGCAACACGAACTCATCCACATCGAACTCGGGCACACCTGCAAGCAGGACGCCCGAATCGAGGCGCAGGTGCGACAGATCACCGCAGAGCGACTGATCCCCGCCCGGCTCCTGTTTCGGGCATGGAAAGCCGCACTGAGCATCGAGGAGTGGGCCGAGAGCCTATGGGTGACTCCAGCAGTCCTCCACGACCGGCTCGACAACCTCTCCCCCGACGAACAACACACAGCAGAACAACTCAAGGCGAGCGCCCGGGAGCGCGGCGCCGACTGATTGCACCTCGTGGTGCTTGGAAGGACTAGCCATGGCGCAGGTAATTGCGTATGAGACATCTGGTGGTCGTCGGTACATGGTGCGGTATCGGAAGCCGGACGGGAAGCAGACGAAGAAGCGCGGGTTCACGACGAAACGTGAAGCCGGCGACTTCGCGTCGACTGTTGAGGTGTCGAAGCTGCAGGGCACGTTCATTCCCGAGGCTTTGGGCCGGGCGAAGGTCGGGGATCTGGGTCTCGCGTGGATTCGACGGCAGTCGGACTGGAAGGAGTCGTACGACTACACGATGCGGTCGACGTGGTGGACGCACGTGGAGCCTCGGTGGGGTCAGACTGCGATCGCGGATGTGAACCGTGTCGATGTCGAGGACTGGGTGTCGGGCATGGGTCGGTCGCGGTCGGTGGCTTCTCGGTGCGTGACGATCCTCAACGGGATCCTCGATGATGCTGTGGCGAAGCGGCTGATCGTGGCGAACAATGTCGGGAAGGTGGCTCTGCCGCGGAAGGACGCGAAGCCTCGCCTGTACCTGTCTCACGAGCAGGTGGCGGCGTTCGCGGCCGCCGCGGGTGATCTGGGTGTGATCGTGAACGTCCTCGCCTACACCGGTCTGCGGTGGGGTGAGCTCGCCGGCCTGCACGGTCCCGACATCGATCCGGTGGGACGGCGGATCTCGGTGAATCGCAACGCCGTGCAGGTGGGGTCTCGCGTCGTGTTGGGGACACCGAAGACGCACGAGCTGCGGACTGTGCCGCTGCCGAAGTTCCTCGCCGCATCGCTGAAGAAGATCAAGTGGCCCGGCATCGCGTTCCCGGATGCCAAGGGCAACTATCGTCGGTCGCCGCGTGCGTCTACGTCGAAACGCTCATGGTGGCGAACCGCCGTGCTCGAGGCCGGCATCCCCGAGGTGACTCCGCACGATCTGCGACACACGGCGGCGTCTTTGGCTGTGCAGTCCGGGGCACACGTGAAGGCGGTGCAGCGGATGCTCGGGCACAAGTCGGCGGCGATGACGCTGGACGTGTACAGCGATCTGTTCGACTCGGATCTCGACCTCGTGGCCGATGCCATGGAGGCGGCACGCTTGTCCGCGTTGAAGTAGATTGTGCCCAAAATGTGCCCAACGGGCACAACCCGGGAATGAGAAAACCCCCGCGTTCCGCTTGTTCTAGCGGTACGCGGGGGCTACCCGTTCTGCGGAGCCGGTGGGATTTGAACCCACGGTCCCCCTATTGGAGGACTTCACCTTAGCAGGGTGACGCTTTCGGCCGCTCAGCCACGACTCCATCTGCAATGCGGCGATCCGCTCCGGCGAAATGCCCGGCGACAGACCCTCCAGCACTACGGGATACAGCCTAAGGGAAAGGAGCCATCCAGGGCAAAGCGCGGCTTCCGAGAGTGGGCTTCGTCATAGTCGTGTCCAGCCGTGACGGGCACGAATCCGGGCCGAACGCCCCCTCTGCACCGCTCCCCCACACCGGAATTCCAGCATTCATCAATGTCCAGGCGTAAAATCGGCGTGATGTGCTTTGCGGTCTGGTCTCGGATCCTCGCAGCGACACCGGTCGGAATACCGATGGCCGCGGTGTGCCCTGCGCCGGAAACGAGAACGGCGAGCGGGCCGTACTGCACGAGAAGACAGTTTTTGAGGAGTATACAACTTGCCGGAGTTTCCCCCTGACAAGCGCGGACCGCAGGGGAACGACCCCGATTCCCAGACAACAGGTCGTCGGCTCCGCGCCTCCTCTCGCCCCAGGTTCCGCGGCGACACCGCCGCCAGTGACAATGACTCGACGCCGCAGTCGAATTCGCCGCAGCAGAATTCTCGGCCGTCGCAGCCTCAGCCCGCGGACCAGACCTCCGATAGGTCGACCGATCCGCGATCCGACTATTCGTTCCGCTCAGGCTCCCGCTCATCCGGCGATCCGGCCGACAATCGGCTCGGCGACAGCGCTCGCGGTCAGGGTGCCTCGTCCCGGTCACCGCATGCCCCGCCGCCACGTCCGGTCGCTCCGCGTACGCGACGCGAAGCCCGCATGCTGCGCGCGGCCGCTGCCAGCGGAGCGTCAGCGGCCGGGGTGGCCGCAGCAGCAAGCTCGAACACCCAGGACGATCCGACCACCGGCTCACCGCATGGTTCGGTCCACGATGCCCCACGCACATTCGCACAGGACGAATCGGGCGCCTCGGCAGGGGATCCCCGGGAATCCGACCACACGGACAACGACACTGACTCCGCTCCGACGACGCGCCGCGATGCCCGTGAACGACACGCAGCCGAATCCCACGACGAGAAACCGACCGGCCACGGACCGGGACGGGTCCGCCGCCATTCCTCCCGCCTCGGCGAGACGTTTCCCAGCCTCGTCGGCTGGACGTCGCTGAGCACCCTCCTGCCCGGAGTCGGACTGCTGCGCACCCGCTTCCGGCCCGCGGGACTCATCGTGTTCGGACTCTTCGTCCTCACTCTGCTCGTCGGGCTGGTCTACCTGCTGGTCAAGGGCCCCGTCCGCGCGATCGCCACGATCATCGCCAGCCCCTCGCTGCTGAACTTCCTCGCCATCGCCGCAGTGCTCGTGGCCGTGATCTGGATCCTCGTGATGGTCGTGTCCCACCTCGGGCTGCGCCGCGGACACCGATACCGGCCCTGGCAGAACAAGCTGGCCGGCGTCCTCGTCGTCTCCCTGGCGCTCATCATCGGCATCCCGCTGGGCGTCGGCTCCGTCTTCGCCCGCGTCCAGTCCGACACGGTGGCCAGCCTCTTCGGCGACAGCACTGGTAAGGCCCACAGCGCCGAAGACCTCTGGGCGGACAAGCCCTACATCAACGTCTTCCTCATGGGCCGTGACAACGGCGAGGACCGCGAGGGCACACGTCCCGATACGATGCTCGTGGCCTCCATCGACACGAAGACCGGCAATGCCGCGCTCATCTCCGTGCCCCGCAATCTCGCGTTCCCGATCTTCCCCGAAGGCAGCGAACTCGAAAAGGCCTGGCCGGATGGATTCCGACCCTCCGGCGACTCGTCCGAGGACCTCATCAACGCCGTGTGGCAGTGGGGTGAGCAGAATCCCGACCAGATCGGCAATGCGCACGGGCTCGAACCGGGCATGTGGACGACGATGCAGGCCGTCGAAGGCTCCTTGGGCCTCAACCTCGACTATTGGGCATCGGTCGACATGGCCGGATTCGAAGACGTCGTCGACGCCATCGGCGGAGTGCAGATCGACGTCGAACGTCCCATTCCGATGGGCGGCGGAAAGTCACTGTCCGGGGTGAAGAACGAGGTCTACGGGTGGGTCGATCCGGGCCCGCAGACGCTCAAGGGCAAGGACGCGCTCTGGTACGTCCGCTCCCGCGAAGGCAGCGACAACTACGACCGCATGTGCCGTCAGCAGCGGATGCTCAAGACCACGCTCGAGCAGGTCGACCCGCAGGAGATCGCCGCGGCCTATCCGAAGCTCGCGAACTCGGCGACGCGGAACATCGCCACGTCGATCCCGCAGAACGAGATTCCTGCCTTCATCGAACTCGCCCTCATGATGCAGAAGGGCGATGTCACCTCGGTGCAGATCAACAACGACGTCACCCCCACCTACAACCCCGACTTCGACGTCCTCCACAAGTGGATCCTCGGCGAGGTCAAGGGTGCATCCGACGGCGAGGAGACCCCGCAGCCGACGAACGACGGCAGCACGTCCCAGGAGTCGGGAGACAGTGCGGACTCGACCGAGAACGGTTCGGAAGACACCGCCACCGAGGAACCGGCCGATTCCGCGGATGGATCCACGGATGAGGCCGGCGCCGAGGCGGACGCCACCGAAACGACGACGCCGGGTGAGCCCAACGCCGAAGGCAAGTGCTACCCGAAGGGCTACAAGCCCGGTGACGACTTCCCCGGCTACCCGGGAAACACCGGCGAAACCGCCGGAGTCGGCGAGCAGGGGTGAGCGAGCCAAAGCAGACACAGGCGCCCGCGGTCGCGATCATCGGTGTCGGACCGCGCGGACTCACCGTGCTCGAAAGGCTCGTGGCGCTGGCGGCGAAGCGCTTCGCCGGCACCACTGAGACCGCGCTGAGCATCCACCTCATCGACCCTTATCCGCCCGGAGCGGGAATCGTGTGGCGCACCGACCAGCCCGAGTCTCTGCTGATGAATACCACCATCGCCGAGCAGACCGTCTTCCCCGACTCCAGTTGCAGCTTCGTCGGCCCGGACGACGCACCGGCCGGGCCGTCCATGGCCGAGTGGTACCTGGACAACGGCGGCACCGAACCGCTGCACTCGACCTTCCCCAGCCGCAACCTCTACGGCCGCTACCTCCGCGATGCGTATAAGCGCATCCGCGCGAGCGCACCGGCCTTCGTCGAGATCGTCGAGCACCCGACGAAGGCCGAATCCGTCATCGACCTGCCCACCATGGATCTCCCCGACCCGGCTTCGCAGGGGTCACGGGCCACCGTCCCCGAGCAGCTCGTGCGCTGCCAGAACGGCACGACGATCGTCGCCAGCGCCGTCGTGCTCGCCGTCGGTCACATCCCCAGTGCCCAGCCGGAGGAGCGCGCCCGGCTCGCCGCGTTCGCCGAGATGGGCGGCGGGCTCTACCTGCCGCAGGGCCTGCCCGCGGAAACCCCCGTCACCGAGGTGGCCCCCGGTGAGCGGGTCATCGTCCGCGGCATGGGGCTCAACTACTTCGACCTGCAGACCCTGTTCACTCATGAGCGCGGAGGCCGGTTCGAACCCGAATCCGGCGGTCGGCTGCGCTATGTGCCCAGCGGCGACGAACCGCGCCTGGCGCTGGGATCACGACGCGGAATCCCGTATCGCAGCAAACCGATCTGTCGCGAACATCCTCGGCGGGATTGGCCGCTGCGGTACTTCACGAAGGACAACATCGCACTGCTGGCCGGCCTCGAGGACCTCGACGGGGAGCGCAAGGCCGGCGCCCGGTTCAATGATCAGCTGTGGCCGCTTATCCTCGCCGACCTGCGCCTGGCGTACTATCACACGCTCTCCCAGGTCCGTCCCGAAGCGTTCACCGATGATCCCGGCCAGCTGCGCGAGGCCATCGGCGAGGCGGTCTCGCGCCACCTGACCCGCCGCACCTGGCGGGAGACCCATCCGCAGCAGGCGGGCGATGCCGGCGCCTCCGAGGCTGGGGCCGCCGCGACCGCTCGTGCCAGGGACGGAGCCGGCGCGACCGCTCGTGCCGGGGACGGAGCCGGCGCGACAGGGACAGCCGGCGCCGCGAGCACGAGCAGCGTTTCACGATCAGCCGGCGCCGCGAGCACCGAGGAGGCCTCCCGCCAGGGCCGCGTCACCCGCGAGGCCTTCGCCTGGTCGGAGATCGAAGAGGCGCTCGTGCCCGATCCCGCCGACCGCATGTCCCTGCACACCCTGCTCAACCCGCTCGAAGGAGAGCTCTTCACCAGCCGTGAACCCGGTGAGCCCGGGTCCCTGCACGAGTGGATGCTCGACTTCCTGCGCACCGACCTACGCAGCTCCCTGGCCGGTCCCACCGGCAGCCCGGAGAAGGCACTGTTCACCGTGCTGTGGCAGTCCCGCCTGCTGCTCAAGGACCTCATCGTCGCCGGTCACATCGACCGTGTGAGCATCGACATGGAGATCCTCGGCTGGTTCGAGGGCTTCGTCTCCGGCATCTGCGATGGTCCTCCCCCGCAGCGGATCGCCGAGCTCATCGCCCTCGCCGAGGCGGGAATCGTGTCCTTCATCGGCCCCGATATGCGCATCGAAGAGAACCGGGATGCGCTCGGGTCCCCAGCTGAGGCGCAGCGACCGCGGCCGGAGATCTTCACGGTCACCTCGGCGCAGGCCGCCGGAGCGATCACGGGCAGCGTCGTCATCGATGCCGCCTCACCGACGAACTCCGTCTCGCGTGCCGCCGATGTCCTGCTGTACGGAATGCTTGAGCGCGGCCAGCTCACCCCGGCCCGCCTGACCTTGGACGACGGTCGGGAGAAGTTCCTCAACGGGCTCGCCCTCACTCCTCGGCCCTATCGCACGATCGATGTCGAGGGCAACGTCCATCCGCGCCGGTTCGCGCTGTCGATCCAGCTGTCGTCGAAGCAGTGGGGGCTGGCGATCGCAGCGAACCCGGGCACGAACGCGGCCACGCTCAACGACTCGCACGCCGCCGCCGAGGCGATCCTCGACCTCCTCTGAAGCCCGGCACGTCTTCGCCGCGCTCCAGACACCGACCACCGAACGCGAACAGCCCAGTCTGAGTTGAATAGCCCATGTTTGAAACAGGGCTATTCAACTCAGACTGGGCTATTCGCAGAGGCGCCGTGGTGCGTGGCGCCGGGCCGGACACGTGGCGCCGCGGCCACGAAGCGCGGCTACGCCATTTCGAGGGCGGCTTCGGGCTTCGTGGTCCGCGCCCGGACGATGGCCAGCAGCGACATCACGATGCCGATGACCGTCCAGGCCAGCAGTCCGCCGTACGCGGCAGCCTGCCCGCTGGTGCCCGCGGCGATCGCAGCGAAGCCGTTCATCGACGGAGTCAGCGGGAGGATCGGCGCCACGAAGTCGAAGAACTGCGGCACCGCCCCGATCGTCCGCCCGGCCACGGCCAGAACCACGGCGATGACCGACAGGAACCGGCCCACTCCC
Source organism: Brevibacterium sp. VCM10 (assembly GCF_000583215.1). Taxonomy (NCBI): domain Bacteria; kingdom Bacillati; phylum Actinomycetota; class Actinomycetes; order Micrococcales; family Brevibacteriaceae; genus Brevibacterium; species Brevibacterium sp. VCM10. Next base: position 11,045 of record NZ_JAJB01000050.1, on the reverse strand, counting down.
CCGAACCACGCCACGAGCGCGAAGTTCAAGATCATGAACACGATCGCTGTGACGAACGTGAGCACCGCGATGTCGAAGCCCTGGATCGCGTCGATGTCCATCACGGTGACCGCGAGGATCGAGAGCACGAGCGCCTGCAGCACGCCGACGACGAGGCCGGGCAGCAGTCCGCGCGCCCACACGGCCAGCGAAGACTTCGTTGACAGCAGCGCCCACGCCGGGATCGGTTTGAGCACCGTGTAGGTGACCAATCCGCCGATCCACAGGGCGAGCATGATGAGCAGGGCGATCGTCGATCCCGCCAGCACATTCGTCACACTGTCCGTGTCGGGGGATTCGATATTCGCCGAGGCGACCTTGGCCAAGCGGTCACGTTCCGGTGCCGTGTAGGACGGCACTTCGTCGGCACCGTCCTTGACGCCGTCGGCGAACTTGCTCACGCCCTTCGCGTACTTGCCCGTGCCCTCATCGAGTTCGTCGAGGCCGGCGGCCAGCTCTGAGGTGCCGGTCGCGGCTTCGGAGACGCCGTCGGTGTATTTGCCGATGCCGGTGCTGTATTCGCTCAGCCCATCGCTGAGCTGACCGGCACCGTCGGAAAGCTCCGAGGAACCGTCGGCGACCTTGCCGATGCCCTTGGACAGGGCCGGCATTCCGTCGGCGAGCTGCTGGTTGCCGTCGGCGACCCCGGCGGCACCGTCGCGCAGCCCCTTCGAGGCCTCGAGCAGCTTCGGAGCGTTCTTCGAGATGTCCTCCATACCCTTCGTCAGGTCGCCGAGGCCATCCTCGAGTCCCTTGACGAACTTGGTGACCCCGTCGGAGAGTTCCGATGCGCCCTTGGCGAGTTCATCGGATCCGCCGAGGAGGGACGATCCGTTCTGCTCCTGTTCGAGCCCGTCGACGGCCTTGTTCAGCCCACCCGAGGTGCCGTTCAGCAGCCCCTGCGCATAGGCCTGTTCGATGCCCTGGCAGACCTGGTCGGGAGTGCCGGTCGGGCACATCTGAGCCCGTGCCTGGTCGGCCTCGTCTTCGGTCATGATGCCGGCGGCCACGAGCCCATCGAGGTCCGGCTTAGTCCCGGCCAGCTGATCGGCTTTGTCGGCACCGTCTTTCAGCCCGTCACGGTACTGGTGCAGTCCGTCGGAGAGGCCGGAGGCTCCCTTCGACACACCCTCGGCACCCTTTTCGAGCTCCTTGCCGCCCTTCGTGATGTCACCGAGGCCGCCCTCACCCGAGTCACCGGATCCGGCGAAGCCCTTGATGATCTCGTCGATGGACTTCGTGTACTCGTCGACGCCGTCGGAGAGCTCACCGGAGCCGTCGGCCAGCTTCTGTGTGCTCTCGGGCAGCTTCGAGGTCTTCTTGTCGAGCTCGTTCAGGCCCCCGGACATCTCGGAGGCGCCCTTGGACAGGTCGCCGGCACCCTTCGACAGCTCCGTGGCTCCGGACTTGAGCTCCCCGCCGTTGTCACTGAGCTGCTGCATGCCCTCAGACAGCTCGCCGGCACCTTCGGCGGACTGCCCGGTGCCTTCCTTGAGCCCTTCGGCGCCCTTGTCGAGTTCCCCGGCGGCGTCACCGAGGTCCTTCATCTGCTCGCCCATCTTGTTGAAGCCGAGGTAGATGTTGTCGAGATAGTTCTCGGTCATCTGCGTGTTGAACGTCGTCCGCGCCACCTCGGCGACCGATCGGGAGATCTGCGTGTCCAGCGCGGGAGCGGTCCCGGACACGTCGACGTCGAGCTGCGTCTGAGTCGCCGACTTCGCATCATCGACCGAGGTCACAGCGCGGGAGAAGCCTTCGGGGATTGTCAGCTTCGCGGCGTAGGTGCCGTCGGACAGCCCGTTCTGCGCATCCTCTTCGTCGGTGATGACCCAGTGGATGTTGTTCTCGTCCTCACCCACCAGGCCGCTGGTCAGCTGCCGGCCGATCGGCACGGTCTTGCCGTCGACCTTCGCCCCGTCGTCGTTGTTGACGATGGCGGCTTCGATGGTCTCGAGACGATCGCCGCTCTTCCACGTGGCGAGGATGAATCCGGCCGCCACGATGATGGGGATGAGGACCAGGCCGAGGAGGGAGAGCCAGTTCACCGGCTTCTTCGAGTTCGCACGTTCGAGTCTCACGACTGCACACCTTCCATGTTGGTGCTGTCGACGGCGTGGGTGTGGTCGCCGTCGGATTCGCTGTCGGTTCCGCCTCGCTCATCGGGACGAGCCTCGTCGAGGTCGAGGTGGAGGTAGTTCGTTTCGGGACTGAAGATCCCGGTCACGTCCGCGTCGGGCAGGCCGAGGATGACGGTGGTGCCGTCGGCGACCAGCTGCGGCAGCAGGTCGCGCAGGTCTCGTGCCGGTCCGGCCGAGTCCCGTGCTCCGTCCGCGAGCTTCTCCGCACCGTCGATGACGAGCAGATCCGGCGCCGAGGCGGCCATCCGAGAGATATCGCGCGGACTGATCGTCCGGTCGGCTTCACCCCGGCTGAGGTCGAGGAAGGGAACCTGGCGGCGGACCCGCCCGGCGTGTTCGGGCAGAACGTTCTGACCGATCTTCATCTCACCGGCCGTGAGTCCGACGCGACCGGACACGGCCAGCAGGAGAGCCCGGCGGGCGGCGCCGCTGGCGACGAGGATCTGGCCGGGCAACAGGGAGATGTCGACGCGGGCGAAGCCGCGGTCACCGGAGTACACACCGATTCCGCGTCCGTAGACCCGGTAGTCCGAGTTCGGTTCCGGCCAGTCGCGCAGAGCCACCTCGTGGGCGAGGCCCTCACCTTCGACGTCGAGGCGCGGCAGGATCCGATCGAGCCACTTCGGCAGCCACCAGGCCTTGTCGCCGAGCAGCTGCATGATCGCGGGCACCAGCGACATGCGCACGAGGAAGGCGTCGACGAAGATGCCCGACGCCAGGGCCAGCGCGATCGATTTGATGATCGGTTCGCCGGCGGGCACGAAGGCCGCGAAGACGGAGAACATGATGATCGCCGCGGCCGAGACAACTCGGGCCGACGACGCGAACCCGGCTCTGATCGCGTCCTTGGCCGAGGAGCCGTGGACGTAGGCCTCCCGCATGCCGGAGACGAGGAACACCTCGTAGTCCATCGCGAGGCCGAAGAGGATGCCCATGACGATGATCGGCAGGAAGCTGATCACCGGCCCGGTCGAGTCGATGCCCAAGGGTGCGGCGAAGAGTCCGTCGTGGAAGACGAGGACGACCGTGCCGAAGGAGGCGAAGACGGACAGGAGGAACCCGCCGGTGGCCTTGATCGGCACTGCGACGGAGCGGAAGACCATCATGAGGAGGATGATGGACAGGCCGACGACGAAGATGCCGAACGGCACGAGAGCCTTGCCGAGCTGGTCGGAGACGTCGATCTGGATCGCGGTGGCACCGGTGACGGCGGTGTCGAAGTCGAAGTCGTCCTCGATCTCCGAGCTGAGGTCCCGCAGCCGATCGACCGTGTCGAGGGTCGCCGGATCGTCGGAGGCGGTGGTCGGAATGATCTGGAAGAGCCCGACGGTCGCGTCCCGGTTCGGGGTGGCCATGATGACCTGCTCGACGCCGTCGACCTTCTCGATGCGCTTCTCGATCTCCTCGACGTCTGCAAGCGGATCATCGCTGGTCACGATCTGGCTGGTCATGACCAGGGGTCCGTTGTAGCCGGGCCCGAAGTGCTCATCGATGAGGTCGTAGGTCGCCCGCGCCGGGGTTCCCTGCTCCTGGTCGCCCGCGGTGGGCAGGGACAACTGGAGCTGAGTGGCGGGGATCGCGAAGAGCGCGAGCCCGCCGACGATGACGACGATCGTCAGCAGCGGGATCTTCGTGACGACCTTGAGCCATCCGGCGAAGAACTTGTTCATGATCGTCGGCGGGTACGGGTCGCCGCCCTCGGCGCGAGCCTCGTCGGCGATCCTCTCCCGCACTGCGGGGTCGGCCGCCTCGGCGGGGGTTCCCGTGGAACCGTCGCCCACCTCGGTGCCGGACGGTGATCCCTTCGCCGAGGTGGTCGTGCCCGTCGTCGCCCGCCGAGCGGCCGCGGCGTAGGCCTTCCGGTAGCGCTTCGTCGGCTTCGGGGTGATCTTGGACTTCACGAGTCCCAACAGGGCGGGAACCATCGTCAGGGAGATCATCACGGCCACGGCGACGGAGCCGGAGGCGCCGATGCCCATGATCGTGAGGAAGGGGATGCCAGCCAGGGACAGGCCGAGGAGTGCGATCATCACGGTCATGCCCGCGAAGACGACGGCGGACCCGGCCGTCGCGACGGCGCGTCCGGCCGCCTCGACGGGGTCGTGGCCTTCGGCGAGGAGGTCGCGGGCCCGGGAGACGATGAAGAGGGCATAGTCGATGCCCACAGCCAGACCGAGCATGAGCGCGAGCATGATCGATGAGGAGTTGATCGTCGCGAACGCGGTGGCCCCGACGATGAGGAGCACGGAGATGCCGACGCCGATGAGCGCGGTGATCAGCGGCATCCCCGCGGCGCGGAAGGAACCGAGGGTGAGCAGGAGGACGATGAAGGCGATGACGACGCCGATGCCTTCGACCCAGGAGATCTCGACACCGGTGATCTGGAAGAGCTCACCGCCGCCTTCGACCTGGGCTCCGGGGAGGGCGTCACGCAGCGGGTCGAGGGCGTCGATGAGGTTGTCGCCGGCGTCCTCGCCGACGTCCTGCTGAGTCCCGTCGTACTGGACGGAGATCATGGCCGCCGTCTCGTCCTTGCTGATGGCGCCCTCGACGAGGTCGGAGTATGGAGAGGTCACCGTGTCGACGTGAGGGAGGTCCTCGATGCGATCGATCTCGTCTTCGATCGCGTCCTTGTACTTCTCGTCCTCGACCGAATCGCCGTCATCGGCGACGACGATCACCGAGGCGGAGACACCGGCGGCTTCGGGGAACGTCGACTTCATCGAGTCGAGAGCGGTCTGCGCCTCCGAGCCCGGGAGCGTGAAGTCGTTGTCGAAGTCCTTGGAGAAGGCTGCGACTCCGGCACCGATGAGTACGAAGATCAGAAGCCACGCGGCGATGAATCGCCACGGGGTCCGATACGCACGACGGCCCAGGGCGTAGAGGAAAGTTGACACGAAAACCTCGATACAAAAGTGTATTGGATACAGTATTGTATTGTTGTGCAACACCCACCCTCCATGCAAATGGATCCCAGGTTGAGCGAGGATTCCCATGAGATGCTCAGGCGCCTCGCTCTCCGCCCCGCCGTCACAGTCGGCTCCGATGCCGGCGCAGACGACTGCACCACCTTGGCCATCGCCGACCCCACCGCAACGAAATGACGATGAACACAGACGAACTCAGCCCACGCAGACGCCAGACCCGATCCACCCTCGTTCAGGCCGGCACCTCGGTCTTCGCCGTCCGCGGCATCGACGGCGCCTCGATCGAGGAGATCTGCGAGGCTGGAGGCCTGACCCGCGGGGCGTTCTATTCGAACTTCTCCAGCCGTGACGATCTGGTGCTCGCGATCATCGAGATGCGCATCTCGGAGAACCTCGATCGCCTCGACGCCACGATCCAGCGGTGGTCCGAGCAGCTCATAGCCACTGCCGAGACACCGGAGATCAAAGCGCTGATGACGCAGTTCATCGACGATGTCTTCAATGAGAAGAAACAGACCGTGGCCGAGACGATCACGGAACAGGAGATCGAGCTCTACTGCCTGCGGGTTCCACATCTCCACGCCCGCTATGTCGAACTCAACGCCACTCAGCTCGACCGGCTGGCCGCACTCGTGACCACGGCCCTCGACGTCGCCGGCGCCACGACGAAGCAGCCGATCGGCGACTTCCTCACGGTCATGATCTCCGTGTTCAACCGGATCGCCCTGACTGCGGCGGCCGGGAAGAAGATGGACGAGCACGTCGACATCGATCCGAGCCTCATCGTCGAGGTCCTCATGCATCTCATCGACTTCTGCCCCGACGACGAGAGCTGAACGCACTCGACGAACCGGCTCGAGGCACTAAGGTGGTGCCCGTGAACGAACTCCAGCGCGAATTCTCTGCTTTCATCAACAACATGGACGTCCGCCTCGGCGCGTTCGTCCTCGCCGACCTCCCCGAAACCTTCGAGAAGGAGGACGGGGAGACCGTGAAGTTCCCGAAGGACTTCGGACCGAAATCACTGCCGATGCTCGAACTCTTCGTGCTCTCGAAGTTCCCGAACACCGAAGAGATCCTCAAGCCGGAGAACCGCCGCTTCTTCGAAGGACTCATCCGCTACCTCGGCGAAACCTATCTGCGTGCGATCGGCGGCGTCTGGGACCACGACGAGTCGACAGGCAACGGGATGCCATTCATCCGCCCCGACAATGCCGACGGCCCGGCCGCCGGTGAGCCGATCCCGCTGGTGGGAATCGTGCTGGCCGCCGTCGATCAGCGCAGCGCCGAAGTCTTCACCGCAGTGCTCGACAAGGCCAGGGAGCTCCTGGGCGGGGACGGCCAACCGCGCCGCAAGTGCACGGGGCTCTCGCTCGGCGTGCTCAACGCCGAGAATTCGAGCGAGGAGGAGGTCGAATTCCTCACCCGCTTCATCGGCACCGTCGAACCGGGCATCGCGGCCTGGACTCAGGAGCAGGCCGACCCGAGTTCGTGGGGTTTCGACCGGGAGAGCCTCGCCCGTCTGGGCAAGCAGGTCGCGGTCCGCTACGACGGCCCCGATGACATGATCGCCGAGGACGAGACCCCCTTCACCGCCGGCGCCATGCGCTTCATCGGTGAGACGGTGCGCCGCATCGCCTTCGGTCAGTGGCGCTACGGTGCCGGGCTCGAAGCCGATGATCCGCGCAGCAAGCAGCCGTTCATCCGCTTCGTCATCGGCGACCAGAACCTCGATCTCGTGCCGTGGCGGCTCATCCAGGCCGCACTGGAGGACGACGATGCGATCGCGTCGGCCCTCGACGCGGTCATCGAGATGCGCGAGCAGGAAGCCGCCGAGGCGGACGAGAGTTCCGATGATTCCGCCAGCGCGACGGACAGAGCAGACGAGACCTGAGCGGCCGCCGCCGGTTCAGAGTTGGAAGCGGCGGTTTCCGTGCAGACCGTCGGCCGGTGACCCGGGTGCGAGGTCGATCTGCTTGCGAGCGGGATCGATGCGCACGCTCACGAGTGTGGCCGAACGATTCCCGTAGGTGGCACCGGGTGCCGGAGTGCAGCACACAGGCGCGTCTCCCGGTCCCGTCGTCAGCAGCTTCGTGAGATCTCCGACCGTGACGGCCCTGCCGCCACGCGCCAGCGCACGTTCGGCTTCGAAGCGCACGACCGCCTCGGCGAGGTGACGGTACCGTTCCTGCGAGGTCGAGTCGGGACGCAGCTCGAGCGCCCCGTCGAGCAGATCCGGGTGCAGGAAATGGTTCGTGTGGAGGAGGAACCCGGACTCCCCCGTCTCTCCGTCGGCCCCACTGCTCGCCCGCGCCCGTCGCTCGCGCTTGAGTGCACCGGCGATCTCGACCTGGACGGCCGCCTCGGCGGTGATGACCGTGATGATCGACGATGATGACGTCGAGGCGGAGTCGATGATCTCGAGCGCCTCGGCGAGGGTGCCCGCTTCGGCCAGGACACGGGCGAGGATCATGTGGATGGGCACTCCCCCGGCCGCGTCGCCGGTGTGCTTGAGGATGTTGAGCAGGACGCCGACACCGGCCTCGTTGAGACCGATCTTGCCGAGCATTCCGAACTCGGCGATGCCCACATGCCGGTGCTGCCCGGGCACGGCACCGACATCATTGAAGTGCCACAGAGTGGAGAAGTCCGCCGCCCAATCCCAGTTCTGCGCGGCCACGGAGGCGCCCGGGCTGGTGTGGCTCACGGTCGAGCATTCGGTCGGCGCGGCCGGTGCCTGGGTCATGATCTCGGTCCGGGCGACGATCTCCATGAGCTCCGTGACGTCGATGCCCGCTCCGGCGGCCACGGCTTCGACCTCCTCTGCGCCGGTCGGCCACCATTCCTGCAACCGCCGCCAACTCGACGTGGCGGCCGAGTGCACGGCCGCCTCGGTGATGGACAGATGCGAGAAGTAGCGCCGATACGCGTTCACAGTGGAGGCGATACCTGTGCGCAGCTCATCACCTCGGCGGTGGCCACGTTCGATGTGGTCGTTCGCATGGACGGCGAAGGTCACGGGCCGCACCTCGGCGGCGGGAACGAATTCGGTGCTCATGCTGGTTCCTCCTTGCTGTCTCTCTTCTTCCGGCCGGGCGCGGTTCAGCTTCCTTTGGCCGGGCCCGGCTCAGTCCTTGCCGACGAGAGAGCCGACGCCGATGTCGATACCGAGATAGTGCATGTGCGCGGCGGTTTCGGCAAGGGCGGCGAAGAGGTTGAAGTTGTGCAGGCTCTCGAAGCCGCGTGACCAGTGCAGGCCAGCCGCGATCGAGTAGACGCTGTGGTCGTCGGTGGCCTCCATGCGGGCGCGGATCTCACCGAGTCGTTCGTGGTGGTGCTCGACGAGTTCGACCTTGCGGTCGTGGAGTCCGGTGAAGCGGAAGCCGTGCGCGGGCAGCACCGCCACGTCCTCGGCGAGCCCGCCGATCTTCTCCAGAGACCGGAGATAGTCGCCGAGGCTGTGCGTGATCGCTCCGGAATCGAGGCCGATGTTCGGGGTGATCGTCGGCAGCACGTGGTCGCCGGAGAAGAACAGTTCGTCCTCGTCGCGGACGAACGCCGAGTGTCCGTAGGTGTGTCCGGGCGTCCACATAGCTGTCACTCGGCCCTCGTCGAGAGGGAGTTCGGCGCCGTCGTCGAGGACGTGGATGTTCTCCGGCAGTCGACTCATGGCCTGTCTGTACAGGCTCATCGAGTCGCTCTTGCTTCCGCCCTTGCTCGATCCGACCTGCAGGCTTTCGACTTCGGCCCACCGGTTCTCGGGGACTCCGTAGGCGCGGGCGATGTTGAGGTTGGGGTCGATGCCGGTGCCGAGGTCGACGGTGTTGGTGTAGAAGCGTTTGATCGCGCGCAGGTCCTCGCCGTGCATGGCGACCCAGGCGTCGGGGTTCTTCGCGAGCAGTGCGGGCACGAGCCCGATGTGGTCGCGGTGATAGTGGGTGATTGCGATGCCGTGGATATCGGCGACGGCGAAGCCGAGGTCGGCCAGCGCCGAGGTGAGCGCCAGGTACTGATCCTTGCCGTCCCAGCCCGGGTCGATGAGGACGACGCCGGAACCGTCGGCGATGGCGTAGCAGTAGGTGTAGACGAGTGGGTTGTTCGGGATCGGGACCGGCAGGGCCCAGACTCCCTCGGCGACCTGTTCGACAGGAGGCAGGACGCGGTCCTTCCACGCCGCCGACTGCTGGGGACTGAGTGTTTCGATCGCCATACTTCTCTCACACCTCTCGTGGGGCCACATTGTCCGTTGACTGCAATCTACTCTGTTTCGCGTCGGCACTGACAGTTCGTTCGATCACCGGACATGCCGGTTTCTGTCGGGACTACCGATATCGTCGTTGATTTGACGTTTTTCATCGGAAAAATTGCATTTTGGCACTGATACTCGGTCCATTCCTCGGTGAGGGTTTCGCTTTCAGTGCTTTGGCCGTTAAGATCATGACGCACATCACTTCCGGGCACGTCATCGATGGCGACATCGACGGCCCGGCGGGCGGCAAATCTCATTGGGGAGGATTGATATGGCTGCCTCAGGCTCACTGAAGCGCAACCTCGGGCTGTGGTCCATCGTCGGACTCGGGCTCGGCTACATGACGCCGACGGTCGTCTTCGACACCTTCGGAATCGTCTCGGAGCAGACGAACGGAGCAGTTCCGGCGGCGTACCTCGTTGCCCTCATCGTCATGATCTTCACGGCGTTCAGCTACGGCAAGATGGTCAGGGTCTTCCCCACCGCGGGGTCGGCCTACACCTATACGCGGGAGACGATGTCACCGGGGCTCGGCTTCCTCGTCGGGTGGACCTCGCTGCTGGACTATCTGCTGCTGCCGATGGTCAACTGCCTCATCATCCGGCTCTATATGGAATCGATGGTGCCCGATGCGCCGGCCTGGGTGTGGGTCGTCGTCTATACCATCGTCATGACCGGCATCGTGCTGTCCTCGATGCGGGGCACCGCGAACATCAACGGCATCCTCCTCGTCTTCGCCGTCGTCCTCGTCGCCGCCTTCTGCGTGCTCGCCGTCATGCAGCTCAACGCGGGCGAAGGGGCCGGAGTCGTGTTCAGTCCGGAGCCCTTCATCCATGAGGGCGTCCACCTCGGCGCGGTCCTCACCGGTGCGACCGTCGTGTGCTTCTCGTTCATCGGCTTCGACGCTGTGACGATGTACACGAACGAAGCCAAGCACGTCAGCCTCATGCCGAAGGCGATCATGCTCACCGTTCTCGCGGGCGGCCTCATCTTCCTCGTCGCCGGCTACTTCGCACAGCTGCTCTTCCCCGACAATTCGCAGTTCACCATCGTCGACGATCCGCTGCCGGAGATCGGCATGATCACCGGCGGCCACCTGTTCCAACTCTTCTTCGTCGCCGCGGCATTCGCTGCGACCGTCGCCTCGGGGCTGGCCTCGCACGCGTCGGTGTCACGAATGATGCTCGTCATGGGCCGCAACGGCGTGCTGCCGCGCACGGCTTTCGGATACATCAACCCGAAGACGCACACCCCGGTGTTCAACATCGTGCTCGTGGGTGCGGTGTGCCTGCTGGCGATGTCGTTCAGCCTCGAGCTCATCTCCGCGCTCATCAACTTCGGTGCGCTCATCGCCTTCACATTCGTCAACCTCACGGTCATCGCTCACTATGCGTTCCGGACCAGGCAGGTCAAGGACTTCAAGTCGGCGTTCAGCTTCATCGTCATGCCGGGGATCGGTGCGATCCTCACAGGAATCCTGTGGGCGAGCCTGCACGGGACCGCACTCATCGGCGGGCTCGTGTGGCTGGCGATCGGCATTGTCTATCTGGCCGTTCTCACCCGCGGCTTCAAGCGTTCGGTGCGCAGCTTCGACGACCCCGAGGCCGACGCCGAGATGTCCGAACCCGAGGCGCCAGCCCAACCCTGACCCTTCTTACTACCTGACGGCGGCCCAGCAACCTCGCGCGAGGT